>JBDUBY010000200.1:0-29666 GCA_040003735.1 Parafilimonas sp. | reverse complement strand
AATGAATAAAAATGTTTCATTAAATTTTTTATACCTATTCAAAAATGTAAGACCTAACAGGTTTTTAAAACCTGTTAGGTCTTATAGAAACTATTGTATAATTATATATAGTTTTTCGTTTGCAGCTTTCAGTTTATCAATCGGCATCTTCATCACTTTTCTATCATACGTCATAAAACCATTCATCTCTCCTTCCACATCTGTTGTCTGCGTGTACACTGCTGCAGATAATCCATTCTTAATTAAATATTCAAGCTTATCTGTAAGCGTTGTATAACGGATGAACAAACTATCAGGTGTTCCAAAACTTTGATAGCCCCAATTCTTTTGTTGCCACATGTGATTATCAACATGGAAACCTAAGCCACCAAATTCACCACATACCAATGCTTGTTTTGCACCAAACAAATCTGGTCGCGGCATTGCAGGATCAGGATAACTATGCAAATCAATTACATGACCAACGTTATAAAAATTTCCGCCGCTTGCACTGTTTACTAATCGTGACGGATCTTTTTTCATCGTCCACTTTGTTATTTCAATGGTTTTAAATTGACCCCAGGCTTCATTAAAAGGTTCCCACGAAACAATGCATGGAAAATTATATAACGCATCAATAATTGCATTCCATTCTTTGCGATAATAACCTTCACTTTCTGCCGTACGATCTTTATCTGTTGCGCGTCCAAGAACACCGGGACGATTTTCCCAATGATTTCCAAGATCACCACTCGGCATATCCTGCCAAACCAACATGCCCATTTTATCGCAGTAATAATACCAGCGAGCGGGCTCTACTTTAATATGTTTACGAATCATATTAAAGCCCATTTCTTTTGTTTTTTCTATATCGAATTTTAATGCTGCATCTGTTGGTGCAGTATATAAACCATCGGGCCACCAACCCTGATCAAGCGGACCATACTCAAATAAAAATTTATTATTGAGCATCATTTTTTGAATGCCATTTGCATCTGGTGCAATAGAAATTTTTCGCATGGCAAAATAACTTTTCACTTCATCAACAACTTTGCCTTTACGTTCAATTGAAATTTTCAAACCATACAAAAAAGGATCTGATGGCGACCACATTTCAGGGTTATCAATCGCCAAAGAAACAGTTGTATCTGTGCCCGATTTTTCAGCTACTTTTTGTTCACCCTTCCATGCACTTATATGTATCAAATCTCCAGGCAAAATATTTTCAACAACCGTATTTACAGAAATGGTTTTGCTATCAAGATCAGGTGTTTGTTTGGTTGATACAATATATGTTTCGGGAACAACTTCAAGCCACACTGTTTGCCAAATGCCTGTAACCGGTGTGTACCAAATACCATTAGGATGTTTCTCCTGTTTGCCACGCGGTTGAGGACCTTCATCTGTTGGATCCCAAACATGAACAGCAAGTTGCTGTATACCTTTTTTTAATGCTGATGTTATATCAACAGAGAATGGATCAAAGCCGCCTTCATGTGTTGTTACTTTTGTTCCGTTCACATAAATATCAGCACGCCAGTCAACTGCACCGAAATGCAACAACACTTTTTTGCTTTTTGTTTTTGAAATAATGCTGAATGTTTTTTCATACCACAACACACTGTCTTTACCAACTGTTTTTCCAACACCGGATAAAGCAGATTCCACACAAAAAGGAACTAAAATATTTCCTTGGAATGTTGATGGCATTGCTTCAGCTTGTGCCTGCGGAAGAATTGCATATTGCCAAAGTCCGTTTAAATTTTGCCAATCATTTCTTTGCAATTGCGGGCGCGGATAATCTGGTAAAACACTTGAAGGATTTACACTATCAGCCCATGGTGAAGTAATTCTTCCGCCAACAGTTTTCCATGAATTTGTTTGCGCTTGTAAAAGGTTTATTGACGCAAATAAGATACCTATCAAGAATAAATTCCTCTTCATAAAACACTTTAATTTTAATTATAAAAAAGGAGGGAAGATTAATTTCTAACAATAAAAATTATCGATTGCATTTCTTCCCTCCTATAATACTGCTTATGAGAAAAAGCTTTTTTAATTTACCACCGGAAATGCTGAAATACGTAATCTTGCAGCACCCATCGGAATTAATGTTATCGCCTCATCTTTTGTTTCAACATTTACAGGGCTTTGCGGCAACACACTGCATAATTCATATTGATCAAGTTTCCAGTTTGGAATCTCTTTTCCCTTCGCTTCAATTTCAATCGGCACTGCATTTTGTGTAAAAGGAAAATCATTTACCGGCCATGATTTTTTAATTATTTTAAACTGATCTGCTAACGGTTTATCGTTTAAATCCAAACCATAGTTCCATGCGCTTGCCGGATAAATTTCATACGCCGGCCATTTTGTTTGATCTGCATCTGGTTGCCATTTTGAATCACCAATTGCAGATGCTTTGCTATCCATCTTTTTATAATCTTCTTTAATTTTTAATGAAAAAGTTAGCGGCCCATAATTTATGCTTACACTGTTTTTATTGTTCGTCCATGTGCGCAGATTTAATTGCATAGGAAGCGTTAATTCAATCACATCACCTTCTTTCCAATTATTTTCTAATCTTACGTAAGATGATTTTGTTGCATCAACATGTACATTCTTTCCATTAATAATTACGGATGCATTTTCGCACCATGAAGGAATTCTTAAGTACAATGGAAATCTTGTTGTAATTGCAGCGTGCACTTCAATTTTTATATGTTCATCAAAAGGATAGTGTGTTGTTTGTTTTAAGGAAACTGTATTTCCATCGCCAAGCTTCGACGTTACTTCACTGCTGTTATAAAAAATTGCAGCAATGCCATTATCTGGTGTTGCCATCCATAAATGTTCTGCATAATATGGCCAGCCTTGCGAATGATTGTGCTGGCAACAACGGCTGCTGAAAGGATTCATCATTAAAAACGGACCTTCATTTTGAATGCCGGGTGAATGATTTTTACTATCGCTTACAACCATGTTTGGTGCCGTTAAATAACGTAAACCTTTAAAGTCGGGCATTACGGCTGCGGGATATGTATTGAAAGCAACGTCTTCAGCATTATCTGCCCACATTGGGTCGCCGGTGATGCCGGTTAAAATTTCATCCGAAGCCATCTGCTCAACCATGCCGCATGTTTCAACAGCCTGTCTTGGATCATCATAACCTTTGCGTGCATTTTCATCGGCGCCAAACATGCCGCCAGGCACTTGCCCGTATAATTTTCTTACCAGTTCATAATCGTTATAAGTTGCATTTAAAAAAGATGAATCTTTTGTTTGCATGTAATAGGTTGCAGGTTCCCGAAAACTTTGCGCAATATTTACATTATGCCAGTTAGGTAAATTATTTTTTTGCGTCCAGTCTGCAGTGTTGCGATGAATTTTGTTAGCGAGATCAAGAAGCATTTTTTCACCAGTATAATTATATAACCAGTAAATGCTGTAAAGATTATCACCGCCACGACTGTTCTCCCAATATGTTTGCAACAACTTATCATCTGGCAATGTTGATTGCCATTTGAAATATTTTGTCATGAAAGGAAGCACACGTTTTTCATGACTGTATTCATAATAAGATTGCATCGTCCATAACATGATCATGTTTGGCCACAAATCAATATTGCCATCTTTATCAGGCTTTGGTTTAGGACCAAAATAACCATCAGGCTGCTGGCTTTCAAAAACTTTATTAAGCCATTTTTTTGTTTCATTGATGATGGTATCATCATTTAAAATATATCCAAGATCACCGTAACCTTTTAACCAATACGGCACTTCCTCCCATCCATGATCACCTTCACCATTGCCACTGTACCACGCATTATTTTTTTTATCAAGCCACGCACTTATTTCACCAAGATGTCCTGTTAAACCATCTCGCTGTAATTGTAAATATTTTAAGATCCAGCCTTGTGGTTTTATACTGCCAATAGGAAGCTTAATAAAATTGAGGGGTTCTAAAGGCGATTTATTACTTACATAAAATGAATTGTAAATATTTGTTTCAGGCCGTTGTACAACACTTGCTTCTAAAACATTTTTTTGTGCATGTAATTGAGTTGAATAAATACAAACTATCGAAATACTAATCTTCAAAAAATTTTTTATATCCATTATTCAATCTTTATATAGAAGATTCATTTTTCAGGATCTGGCAACCAAAAATTAAAAGGCTTATTGCGATCACACATTAAAGTTCCATTTTTAAATTTCAGCTGTGCGCTTGTATAGATGACCTGCGCAAATCAAAAGGAATAATTCCATTTTCACCTGCCGGCGCTTCATTATGCGATTTGCGGCCCGGATGCGTGAAATAAAAAATCTATGCATTATTATTAACCACAATCACATCACCATGTGCACCGCTGGGATTATCTTCAGCGCGTGATGATGCGGAGTCTAAAATCAATCCCTGCTTTTCCATGTTGTACAATCTTTAGATTTATAAACCCGCATGCCATGCCACCTGCAGGTTGTGCAATAGCAATGCCTTTTGTTATAACTATTAAACCGATAATTAAAAGAACTTTTTGCAAGAGATATTTAATAACCTGTTTGTGATAAAGTAATTTTATTAAAGATCAATTTTAACTAACGGAGAAAATATGTAATCTTCTACACCAGCGATTTTTAAACCCACACGTGCAAAAACATAGCTTTGTGTTGGTGTTATTGTTGGCACAGCAACACTTAATGATACACTTGAAGGATCAGTTATATCACCTCCAGCTACATCTGCACGGGCAATGTTATTGTTGGCAGAAACAAATTGCGTTTTATTAATAAATAAACTCACAGACTCGATATCTTTTGCATTTACATCTGTGATAATTTTATCAATCTTAAAACTTGCATTTACATTGGAACTTGATTTAGTAAGCAGTGCATTACTAATTAAATAGTATGGTGTTACCTGGAGATCTAAAGTCTGGTTACCGTTCATTGTAATAGAAATAGAATCCGGCGTTCCTCCGGTAGTTTGTTTCCACATGAATGGGCCATCGCCATTTGGAACAATCAGTTTGTAATCTCCATTAAACAATGCTGCAGAATAAGAACCATTCTGTGCAAATGTTTCATCACCAGAAATTTGCCCAACCTTTCCAAAACCATATTGATAAATCTGGAAATGAACTGAATTTCTTTCAACATAAATAGTATCGGTATTATACAAAAGATTACCGGTTAAAATAGCGCCTGGTTCAGCATAATTATCTTTTTTGCAAGCGAAAACCAGTACTCCCAAACCAGCAACTAATAGATATTTTAATGAATTTTTCATCTGTATATTTTTATTATTTTAATTGTCAGATGAAATTTGCCATAAAACTTTTTTTGTCATACCTGATATGATTTGTTCTAAAATTTTATGGCTCATTTCATGAATTAAGTTTAGCAATGATTTATTGATTTGGTTGTGCTACAAGTTTAGGATTACTACCTAAAACGTTTGGAATAATTTGAGAATAGTAGTTACCTAACTGGAAGCGGTTAGAACCTGTTACCAAAGCAGGCAAAGTTTCTTTAAACATCCATTTAAATTCATTAGGGCTTTTGGGATCATCAACATGTTTGTAAGGCCACAAACCCCACGGTTGCGTACTGCGTTTTGTAGCACTTCCAATGTTGGATTTAAGATCAGCCAAAGTTAAAGGTTGGCCATCCCAAACTTTATGTGCAATTCTCCATCTTTTATAATCAAACAAAAGATGTCCTTCAAATGCAAGTTCAACTCTGCGTTCATGTACAACCCGGTCAAATGTAATTTCATTGGCAGCCAAATCTCTTACGCCGGCGCGTTCCCGAACCTGGTTCATATAAGTAGCTGCACTTGCATTATCACCTAATTCAAATGAAGCTTCGGCCGCATTTAATAAAATTTCTGCATAACGATAACGAATAAAAGCCACAGTACTTCCCTGGCCTCTTCTGCCAGAACCTGTGGTAGGATCAAGATATTTGCGAATATAAAAACCAGTTTGTGTTCTGAATTCCAAACCATTTACGGGGCCATCCTCACCAACTACCTGTATTGCAGGCCCGCCAGTATACAACGGTCTTAGGTTACCTGACTGATCACTTGTTACAATGCTGCCGTCAGGTAAAACATAACCCGCCCATATATCTACAATACCACCTTTGTAAACACCACCAGGCAACAAGATGGTGCCTGCAAGACGTGCATCTCTGTCTGCGAAAATATCCTGCACGTTATCGTAGTAAACAGGCGTTGAACCATTTGTTGTTTCAAAAGGTGCATATGTACCATCTAATTTTTCAAATGATTCTGCAAGGTTTAATGAAGGATTAATTCTTCCTGCATCACCACCTTCTTCAGATAGTGAATATGGCTGATCGTTTGTTGTAAAACCATGTGTTTTACCGCCGGTTTTAAAATCTTCAAAGAAGATCGTTTCAGAGCTGTTCTTATCTAAAAATAAATTGGAAAAATTGTCAGACAAATCTCCGCCCCGGTTATATAAAGAATAAGCGCCTGCTTCACCGTTTATTATTTCTTTTGCAGCCCGCAGCGCTATTGTATAATAATTGCTTGCTTTGCTTGCATCAATTCCAACTTCATCGCCCGGAAGAGAAACCGCAGGTGTAGTAGCCCCATATTTTGCAATTGAACCTGCATATAAAGCTGCTCTTGATTCCATTGCTAACACTGCACCTTTTGTTGCCCTGGATTTATTGCTGGTAATATCGAGTAAAGTACCATCAGAATTTACAAGTTGATTTTTAATAGCCTCAGCTTCACTGATGATAAAGTCATAAATATCTGATTCTTTAGCCCGTGGTATTTGAAGGGATGAAATATCGCCTTTTGATGGATCGTATTCTAAAGATGAAGTTATAAGCGGCACACCACCCATGCGTTTTACCATTTCGAAGTAAAAGTTTGCACGTAAAAATCTGCCTTCTGCATAAAACCTTGCTTTATCAGGAGCGCTTAATTCGGTAGAAGCGCTATCTCTTTCAAGAAACAAATTCAAATCGCGGATGTACATGTAACTGCGTTGCCAGTCAACACGCCACTCACCATAACCCCAGCCGGTTCTTTGAACGAAATAAGAACTTCCATTTTCGGATGGGAAGCTTTCGCTAAAATCAGCGAATGTGCTCCAGCCTGAAGATATATCTGGATTACCCGGATTGCCTGTGTTAGATTCAGGAATAATGCTGCCATCGAGTGATGTAAAATCAACCTGGCGGTTATATAAATCTGCTAGAATTGATAATACCAGATTAGGATCTGAGAAAGCTATATCCTGTGGAATAATTGAAGTTGGCTGCACATCCAGAAACGCATCATCTTTTACACAACCGGTTATTCCGATAAAGGCTGCAACTGCCGTTATTAAAAATAGTTTTTTCATTTTACTGTTTTTCTTTGAAGATTAATTTAGAAGGATAGGTTAATACCAAAATTAATAACCCTGTTTTGCGGAAATTGTAAACCGTTGTCATCCACTGATTCCGGATCAACACCAAACTGATTAAGATTATCAATTGAAAACAAATCATATCCGTTAGCATAAATTCGGGCTGATGAAATTTTTGCCCTGCTCAGCCATTTCTGCGGCAATGAATAACCTAATTCAATTGTTCTGGCTCTGAAATAAGTAATGTTATGTACCCAGAAGGTTGAATTTCGTTGTCCGTATACTTCATAATCTGTATGCGAAAATCCAGGGTTATACCTATTCACCGGGTATTTACCAGGAATCCATGCACTGTTTGGATCATAAATATCTGCACGGTGCCACCTGTCTTCAAATATTGCATTCAGGTTTCCATTGTTTTGGAAGGCCCATCGTTGTTCCCAGTTTTGATACCAGGAATAACCTGAAGCACCAGAAAAGTCTGCATGAAAATCAAACCCATTATATACCAGCGAAATTGTAAACCCAAAATTTACCATTGGTTGGGAACCGTAAGCATAACTAATCGGGCGTTGATCAAGCTCGTTGATCTTTTTATCGCCATTTACATCTTTATAAATTAAATCTCCCGGCAATAAGGTTTTATTACCCTGTCCGTCAATGTCAACATCATAGTTATTGATCTGGTCTACCGACTGGAATTGGCCTATAGTAATATATCCCCAATCTTTATCAGTATACCTGTTCTCACTGCTGTTTCTGTATTGATCCCAGGAGTTAAGGAATGTTGGTTTATACTGGTTAAGATATTTTGAACGGGCATAAGAAATATTACCGCCCACTGTAAATAAAACATTACCAACTTTTCCATTATAATTCAACGATCCTTCTTCTCCATATTGTTCGTCTGATTCAAGGTTTGCTTGCGGTAATATGTAGCCCAATTCAACAGGTAAAACAATATCGTTTTGAGCCGCCGGTATGCCTGTACGTTTGCGTTTAAACCAATCAAATGTACCGGTCAATTTTCCATTTAAGAATGAGAAATCAGCACCTATATCTGTTGTTTTGTTTATCAGCCATGATAAAGATGTGACAGGGATACCTTTATCTCTTGAAGAAGTTATAGTATTACCATTTAAAATAGATGGTAAAAGGTTTGTTGTAGATCCATCAGGATTATAAATCAAACCATAAGTATAACCTTGCAGGTAAGCAAATTCAGATACAATTGGATTGGCCTGGTTACTAATACTTCTATCATCACCTAACTGGCCATACGATGCCCTGATTTTGAAATCTGTTAAGATATTTGTTTTACCGCCTAAAAGACTTTTAATAAAAGATTCTTCTGTAACACGCCATGCAGCAGATACGCCGGGGAAATAACCAACACGTTGACCAATTGCAAATAGATAAGATGCATCACGCCTGCCGGAACCCTCAATAAAGTATCGGTTTTTATAGTTGTATGTAATACGCGCTATATAACCAACCTTAGCTTGCGTTTGATCAGCATCCTGGTATTGATCCATAATGTTATAATACACTAATGGAAGGTTATTAGATTGAGGAGAAGCATGCAACCAGTTTCTTAAATAATGATTTTTAATTCTTTCAGCAACAAACGTTGCGCTTATAGTGTGATCGCCAAACGTATTATTATAGTTTGCTTGTACCTGGATATCGGTGTTTATATTTTTGATCTGCTCTCTATCGCGCCATGGGTTTGAACTGCCGCCGGTTGGTTTATATAATTCTGCTGTTGTATCTGTGCCCGGAATATAAGTGTAAGCAGTATATGTATATTCCTGGTTGTTTTCTAATTCGTCAGCAAAGTAATAAGAACCCAAAGCTCTGAATGATAAACCTTTCACCCACGGCACATCCCAATCAAGGTGAAAGTTTGTTTGCAAAACCCGCCAGTCTGACCTGAATCTTCCGGAAAGGTTATCATTTAAAAACGCGTAGTTCGATTCAAGGTGCGGACCAAGATCGTTCAGGTAAAGCGGGTTATCGTTTGCATATGGTCTTTCCTGGGGCGTATTTCTTAATACTGCAAGCCGGGCAAGAAAATAATCATCACCGCCAGGAACGCCCGGGTTTTTTCTTGTTTCAACCCGACCATTCAAATCAAATCCAACTTTTAAACCATTAGTAAGTTTTGCTGTTACGTTAGATTGAATATTAGTACGATTGAAATTATATTCTTTACCTAATACTGAGTTTTGATAAAGATTTGTTCCGGATACATAGTAGTTTACTTTATCTGAACCGCCGCTGATATTTACGTTCACTGAGTTAAGCGGAGCACCATTGTTATTCAAAACATATTTACGCCAGTCAAAACTTCTGTATTGAGGATCAGTACCTGCTTTTGCCGCATCTAATACGTCTTGAGTAATACTTGTGCTGCCAAAGCTGTTTATTTCTGCATCAGCTTTATAGTACAAAAAGTCCGGAGTGTTGTTTACCACTTTAGGAAAGCGGAAAAAACTCTGATATCCTGTGTAAGCGTCTACATTAATATTGTTTTTACCGGGAGCACCACGTTTTGTTGTTACAACCACAACACCATTTCCACCGCGTACACCATAGATAGCTGCGGATGCATCTTTTAATACTGTTATACTTTCAATATCATTGGGGGCAATATTATTAAACTGGCCTTCATCCTGCTGTATACCATCAATTACATATAATGGCGTACCCATGTTACGAATTTGTATTGATGCAGAGGCACCGGGCCTGCCTTCGCCCTGCCTGAAAGTTACGCCGGGTAACTTACCTGCTAACGTTGTACTGGCAGTAGAACCACCGTGTACGCGGCCAATATCTTTGCTGGTAACAGTAGAAATAGCGGCGGTTGTAGAACCTCTTTTTTGTGTGCCATAACCTACCACAATCACGTCGCTTAATCCGGATACATCTGGTGTAAGTACCACATCAAAAAAAGCTTCCTGGCCAATGGGTTTTGTTTCGGTCTTCATTCCTACATACGTAAAAATTAAATTTTTATCGGCAGGCGTAGTCACTATTGTGAAGTTTCCATCGTTATCTGTGGCCGCCATTTTCTTTGATTTATCGGTTGTTACAGTAACCCCGGCAACGGCCTTTGATGCTGAATCGGTAATATGGCCGGTTAGCGTTGTGTTCTGTGCAAAGCTGCTCAGATGCATGATCGTAAACAACCCAATCATTGCGATTAGTACAGGTATTTTTATTATTCTTTTATTAATAAACGGGCGAAGAAAAAATTGTGTAATTAATAGTAAACAGTATTTCATAATATGCAAGTTGTGTTTGTGTTTTTTGTTTGCTTTTGTTTATTGTGGCAATTATTATGGTGAATTGTTTTGCATGTAGTTCAGTTTTATCATTACCTTTTTCAGATTTAAAATGTTTGATAAAAAACAAAAATATTTGCAGAAACAGTTGATAAAAATTTCTGCCCGGCACTAATGTTTAAAATGATTCGTTATTGTTTCGGCAACAGTCACATGGCTAATACACTTTTTCAGGCTATAAAAGAAATTATAATTTACAAACTATGTGCTCTTATTTGTATCAATCTTTCTTCAAAAAATCTCAATTTATTTTTTCCATATATTATATTGAATGAACGGTGTTCAGAAAAACATTAGAATTTTTTTGAGCGTTGCTTTAATAAATACATGTTGCTCTGCATTGATTTTGTTATCGAAGCATTATTGAATATTTCTTTTTTATATTGCTTAAATTATTTTGAAAAAACTCATTTCCATATTTATACTCCTATTTTTTTTTGGTGAAAAAAATTACAGCCAGTCTTATTATTTTAAACATTACCAGGTTGAAAATGGGTTATCAAACAATACAGTATTATGCAGTGTGCAGGATAACCGGGGCTTTATGTGGTTTGGTACAAAAGACGGTATAAACAGGTTTGATGGTTATAACTTTAAAATTTTTAGCAGTGATGCAGAAGATAAAAATACTATTGGCGAAAATTATGTAAGGGGTTTATATAAAGATGACAGTGGTTATATATATGCGGGCACTTCAAATGGCGTGTATAAATACAATGAACAGCTTGAAAATTTTTCTACCATAGTTAAAACAAACAACACCGTTAGGGAAATGGTGAAAGATGTAAGCGGTAATTTTTGGTTTGTTGATGGAACAACACTTAAACGTATAGATAAAAATTCAAACAAAATTTATACTTACGAAAATAAAGATGCGAACATTAATACAATATGTAGCGCGCCTGATGGCACATTATGGGCCGCAACAACAAACGGCATCCTGAAAAAATATAATGCTGCAACAAATTCTTTTTTTGATTTTAATATGTTCTCGCATTCGCCAAACACACCATTGCGTTGGATCGAAAAAATCTATGCAACAAACGATGGAAATATTTTGGTTGGAACAACGAGCCATGGCATTAAAATTTTCGACACAAAAGACTTATCATACAAAGACATTATTGCTTACAATGCTGACAATACTGAAATTTTTGTAAGAGATTTTTTACAAAGCGCATCAAGTGAATACTGGGCAGCTACAGAGTCAGGTATATTTATTTATAATAACAATACAGGCAAAATAATAAACTTAAAAAAGCATTACAATAATCCCTATTCAATTTCTGATAATGCCATATATACTTTATGCAAGGACAAAGAAGGCGGAATATGGTCAGGCACTTATTTTGGCGGTTTAAATTATTATCCGAAACAATATTACTCATTCGAAAAATATTTTCCTGATTACAGCGAGCATGCAATTAGCGGTAATGCGGTGAGAGAAATTTGTGAAGACAGTAATGGCAAGTTATGGGTGGGAACAGAAGATGGCGGCTTAAATATTTTTGATAAGAAAACTGCAAGCTTTACAAAGTTTACACCTTCAGGAAAAAGAACAGACATTGCTTACTTCAACATTCATGGCTTGTTATGCAACGGGAAAAATTTATGGATTGGAACATTTGAACACGGGCTTGACATAATGGATATTAATACCGGCAAAGTAATTAAGCATTATGCTGCCGGCCCCGATGAGCATCAGTTAAAAAGCAATTTTATTGTTTCGCTTTATAAAACAAGGCTGGGCACTATATATATCGGAACAGGCAAAGGCTTATTTCGTTTCAATAATAAAGAACAAAATTTCACTTTTATCAATCAGTTGCCCGATTGGCTTTTTGTACATTCAATAACAGAAGACCACGCTGGCAATTTATGGATAACAACATTTGGCAATGGCTGTTACAGGTTTAATCCACAAACCAATAGTGTAAAGAATTTCAATTTTGATACAACCAATAAAAAAAGTCTTGGCAGCTCCAGGGCAACGAGTGTATTTGAAGACGACGCACACAGAATTTGGATTTGTACAGAAAGCGGCGGCTTATGTTTATTAAATAAAGATGATAATACTTTCACTACCTATACAACCAAGAACGGTTTTCCAAGTGATAGTTTTTTTAAAATTCTTGAAGATGAAAAAAAGAATTTATGGATAACAACAACAAAGGGCCTGGCATGTTTTAACCCTGTAACAGCATATTTAAAAGTTTACACAAAAGCCAATGGTTTATTAAGCGATCAGTTTAATTATAATTCTGCGTTTAAAGATTCAGCAGGCAAAATGTATTTTGGAAGTGTGAAGGGATTAATCTGTTTTAATCCTGATAATTTTATTGCGAACAATTTTATTCCGCCTGTATACATAACAGGTTTACAAGTGAACAATAAAGAGCTTACAACTGATGAAAAAAATTCACCTTTAAAACAACCAATATCTTTTACAAATAAAATAAAGATTCCTCATAACAAATCGTCATTCAGCATAGACTTTGCTGCGCTATCTTATACAGCGCCTGAAACAACAGAGTATGCATATAAAATGGAAGGGCTTGATAAAAGCTGGACATATATTAAAACTAACCGCAAAGTATATTTTACCAATCTTGCACCAGCCAATTATATTTTTAAAGTAAAAGCTGCTACAGGCAATGGCACATTTACAAAAGATGAACAACGATTGATTATAGAAATATTACCACCATTTTGGGCAACTACATGGGCTTATATTTTTTATGCAATAGTTATTGGTGTAATTGCATTTTGGTTAATGCGTATTTATCATAACAGGCAGGTTGAAAAACATAAGCGTAAGATTGAATTGATGGAACATGAAAAAGAAAAAGAACTTTACCAGGCAAAGATTGAGTTTTTTACAAACGTAGCGCATGAAATTCGCACGCCGCTTACTTTAATAAAAGCGCCCATGGAAAAATTAATGAAGAATGCAACGGATATGCAGGCTGCGAATGTCTATTTAAAAACAATGGAAAAAAACACAAACAGGCTGGTTGATTTAACGAATGAATTACTTGATTTCAGAAAAACAGAAACAAAAGGTTTTAGTCTTGATTTTAAACAGATTAATATTGCGGAATTGCTAAAAGATATTTATACAAATTTTGAAACGATTGCAGAACAAAAAAATTTAGATTATAAACTTTTATTGTCAGGCATGCAGGTATTGGCTTATGCAGATACTGAAGCGCTGAATAAAATATTAAGCAATCTTTTAAACAACGCTATTAAATATGCAGATAAAAAAGTGCATTTAAAATTATTGCCCGTTACTGATAACAATTTTATTATTGAAATTGAAAACGATGGTTATATTATTCCGGAAGAATTAAAAGAAAAAGTATTCGAGCCTTTTTTCCGTATTGAAAAAACAAAACATCAAATGGGCAGCGGTATTGGGCTTGCACTTTCGCGTTCGCTTGCAGAACTGCATAAAGGAAAATTGTATATGAAAAAAGCAGAAACGCGAATGAATGTTTTTATACTTAGCCTGCCGGTTAATAACGAAAATGAAAACGCATTATAATCAGGGAATCGATTGTAACATAATTCGAAAAATTATTGAATGAATCCGATTATTTTATTGGTTGATGATAATGAAGATATATTAGATTTCTTAAGTAACGATTTATGTGATAAATACAATGTATTAACAGCATTGAACGGAGAAATTGCGCTTGATATTTTGGCAAAAGAAACGGTGCATCTTGTTATAAGTGATGTAATGATGCCGGTTATTGACGGCTTCCAGTTATGCAAAGAATTAAAAACAAATATTAATTACAGTCATGTTCCGGTTATTTTGCTTACGGCAAAAAATTCATTGCAATCAAAAATTGAAGGCCTTGAACATGGCGCAGATGCTTACATTGAAAAACCATTTTCGCCTGAATATTTGCACGTGCAAATTGCAAACCTTCTTATCAACAGAAATAAAATAAAAGAACATTTTGCTAATTCGCCTTTAGCGCATATAAAAAGTATGGCGCATTCAAAAGCTGATGAACATTTTTTAGAAGCGCTGAATAATATAATATGTGAAAACATAGAAAATGCATCACTTGATGTGGAGCATCTTGCAAAAAAAATGAACATGAGCCGTCCTACTTTTTACCGCAAAATAAAAATGGTATCAGACCTTACACCAAATGAACTAATTAATCTTGCACGCTTAAAAAAAGCAGCTGAGTTGCTGGCAGAAGGCAATTATAAAATTTATGAAGTTGCCTGTATGGTTGGTTATAATTCGCAAACAAATTTTGGAAGAAGTTTTTTAAAACAGTTTGGTATTACGCCAAGAGATTATTTAAATCTTAAAAAGAAGCCGGTAACTTTTTAACCGTTCCGGTTGGTTAGCTTCTTTCGTTTAATCGTATTGCTGTATTCACTTACACTTGAGGATAGGCAGAAATTTCCCAATAATTCATCGCAGCTGTAAGTATGGTTTTGTACCCTTCAAGACTTGATGGCTTTTTAAGAAAGCCATGTATCCGCAGCAAAAATGCTTTGTTCACTAAATTTTGCTGTATAGATGTTGATAAGAAAAGAAACGGAACAGCCCTTTCGCACAAGACCTTATCTGCATCAATTTTCTCTTTAAGTTCAAGCCCGCTCATCATAGGCATATTTACATCACAGAGAATAAAAAAAGGTCGCACCGGCATGTTTTTTAAATACTCTAATACCTCTGCAGATTTATGGAATACAATCAGCTTGTTTTTAATCTTCAACTCTTCCATAGCTAACTGAACAAATTCACAATCTTCCTGGTCATCATCTACAAGAATTATGGGGCTGCTTTTCATATAATGGATTTTAAATTAAAGCATCAAAGATACCAAACAGAAAATTGCAGACAGAAAGCTCAACTGATTGGGTTTTAATTCTGCGTTCTGAAGAAAAGAACGCTATTATCTGATACATTAAACTTATACAAATGCCCTACGAATATTTTTATTTTGTCCTGCACTTGTCAAGTCTTTTGTAACACTGGTGTATCCAATAATCTCATCATGATTGTTACGAATGGCCTTGATGAGTGTACTGGCCCGAAACTTAGAACCATCCTGCTTTACCTGCCAGTTCTCATCTCTTATAAATCCATTGGCAGTGGCCTGTTCCAATAAATTATAAATATGGTTGGTTCTTATATCTTCCCCAGTATAAAACATGCTGAAATTTTTTCCAATCACTTCATGTTCTTTATAGCCTTGTACTTTTTCTGCTCCTTTATTCCAGTTTTCAATGTTACCATCTGTATCAAGAAGCACTATTGCATAATCATCAATTGGTTCAACAATTTTGTTGTAGTGTATAACCTTTTGTTCTTTATTTAAATCTGATTCTTTTACGATATTTTGTATGCGCACATCCAACTGTGAGGCTGCATCACACATCATATTTATCCAATTTTTGTCTGCTGAATGCCCATCTTTTAACAAACCTATCAACCCCATGATGGAACTTAACGGGTGCCTTATTTTATGTGATTGCATGTAAGCAATTCTCTTTAATGATTCATTTTTCGCTTCTACTTCTTTTACCTCTAACTGCAGTAGTTTATGGCTTTCCTGTAGTTCCCGCGTTATACTAATAAGCTTTGTGTTTTGCTTGTTTATCTTTTTTACCGCAGGTAAAAACAGCAAGAAAATTTCAAGAAAAACCAACAATAGTGATACCAGCAGAATACTCGTTTCTTTTAGCTTAAATGTCTGCACTTCTGCATTAGAATAGCCATTCAGGCTGGAAGTATATTGATCAAGCGCATCTAAATATTTGTTTTCGGCAACCAGCAAGTTTAAAAATTCATTAGTTGTATTACTATGGATATTTTTTGAAATACTCTTAAGTAACTTACCATAGGCTTCATCCAGGTTTATGTATTCAATATGTGAATTGTGCTTTTCTAAACGCACATTTAATATACTGTCTGTTTTTGAAAATGATGTTTGTGATTGCACAAAATTTTCAAGTGTTTTTTCAAGCGGCGGACCTTCTAATTTCCCTCCAATATTATCGGCAGCGATTGAATTGATTACCTGCTGACAAAGTGTTCTTTGCTTGCTTGTAATTTTACTTAAATAACTGCTAAGGAGTAATACATTACTGGTAGTTGTAATGAAATAAAAAGACATTACTGAAACGGCAACAATTGATACCGTAAGGATAATACGTGGAATGAGTAAAGAGTTGTCTTTACTTGTTACGCTTTTCATGCTGAATTGGATCTATGATAATAAGCTTATTCCGTAGTAAACGGTTATTGCCAAAAGTTATTGCCTATTCAACTAAAATCTCCATATCATTCCTATGAAAAGCGGCTTAATTAAAACCAGGAATTTGATTGAAGGCCAGTTATTTAGTTATAGATTTTTACATTAATTTTCTTCAATCCATTCGAGAATATAGGCTGCATCTTCCTCCCATGTCGGCTGTCCCAAAACAAAGTGATTACGGTTTTGAAACAGTTTATAATTCACTACAGAACCATTGTTTTCATAAGCCTTAAAGTTCCTGTTGTTCAAATGCGCAGGAATTATGTGGTCTGTATCGCCGGCTGTAATCAATAACGGCGCATGAGGTTTTTTAAAATCAACTTTTGCTTCATGTGATATTGCATCTCTGTTTACTGTTTTCGATTCAGGAATAGTAAACTTCTCGTAAGCTTGCTGTTGCGCTGCGAGTGGCATTCCGTTTACAAAAGCATATTGCCAGTCTTCAAAAGACATCATATACGTTTCTTCAATATCGGTAAAAACTCCAAGCGCTTTCCAGCCTGCTTTTAAAAAAGAAAATTCATAAGGAAATACGCCTTGCGGTGGAACAGGATGAATAGCCACACCTGCTGCACCTAAGTCCATATTTATAATAAGCTGCGTTAACAAACCTCCATAAGAATGACCAATAATTATTGGTTTTTCAGGAAGGCTTTTAATAATGTTTAAATAATAATCCTTTAAATCATGAAGCGTTAATAATGCCAGTTCTTTATCATGATGCGGATGCCTTGCTCGCAGCTCTTCAACAGATGCATCTTTATATGGCCAAGGCGGTGCAATGGTAGAATAGCCTTTGCTTTGAAAATATGTTTGCCATTCGTTCCAGCAGCTATTATGAACAAAACAGCTGGTAATAAAAATGATTGTTTTTGATTGTATAGTTTTCATTCTATAACACAAGAACTTATCTCCACATTATTTAATTATCTTTTATCTATATTCATCTGCTTAAATTTTACAAAATGAAAACAGCGATCGTAACCGGCGCATCAGGAAATCTTGGGCAGGCAGTTGTAAGAAAATTTATTGATAAAGGATATTTTGTTGTGGGAACGGTTATTCCAAATGATACTGCTGCATTAGATTTTGCTGCAGATAAATTTGAAAAAGTTACAGTTGATTTAATGGATGAAGATGAGGCGCAAAAATTTATTACTGCAGTGATAACAAAATATAATAGCATTGATGCAGCCATTCTTACCGTTGGTGGTTTTGCAATGGGAAAAATTGCAGATACAAAAACTGCTGACATCTTAAAACAATACAAATTAAATTTTGAAACGGCTTATAACACTGCGCGGCCCACATTTATACAAATGATAAAACAAAGCAGTGGTAGAATTTTTATTATAGGTTCAAAGCCCGGCCTCGATGCAAGAAACAGTAAAGGCATGGTGGCGTATGGTTTGGCAAAATCATTAATTTTTCGTTTAGCAGAATTAATGAATGATGAAGCAAAAGGTAAAAATGTTGTTACAAGTGTTGTTGTGCCAAGCACAATTGATACACCGCAAAACCGGAAAGCAATGCCTGATGCAATTTTTGATAACTGGGTAAAACCTGAAGCTATTGCCGATGTTATTTACTGGCATTGTACAATTGAAGCTGCTATTGTAAGTGAGCCTGTAATAAAAGTGTATAACCAAGCATAGTGATTATACAAGCTGGTTAAGCTTTGCATACTGAAGCAGCATAATTGTTTTGCCATCTTTTATTTCACCATTATCAATCATCTTCATTGCTTCATCTAACTTAATTTCTAACACTTCAATATGTTCCTGTTCGTCTTCAATTCCTCCGCCTTCATGCATTTTCATTGATGCTGAATATTCAGCCACAAAAAAATATAAAATTTCTGTTACAGAACCAGGAGACATATATGCTTCAAATATTTTGCGCACTTCTTTAATTTGATAACCTGTTTCTTCTTCTGTTTCGCGCTTTATACAATCTTCAGCATTATCCTTATCCAATAAACCCGCACAGGCTTCAATCAACATGCCCGATTCATTTCCATTAATAAATGATGGCAGCCTGAATTGTATTGTAAGAATTACAGTTTTATTTTCTTTATTGTATAATAAAATGGTTGCGCCGTTGCCGCGATCGTACGCTTCACGGGTTTGCTTTTTCCACTCACCATCTTTAAAAACTTCGTAGGTGATTTTTTTAAGAACATACCAGTTATCAGAGAGTATTTCTGTTTTTAAAATTTTGATATTGTTGTTCATAGATGATAGTTCAGCAGTTAAATTACAAACTCATTTTTACTTCACTAAACTGTATAATTGTTTCAATATCGGTATAGTTTGTAATATCGTTTACAAGCGTTTGTGCATGTGGCATAAATGCAGCTTCAAAAGCCTCGAACGAATCATACCAAAAATTACAGATGGCAATATATAGCGGCTTGCTTCCGGGCGTTACACCGCTAAAACCAAAATCAACTTCTACATTCTTTATTGCATCGCCCTGTAATTTTATTGACAAAGGCATGTGCTTATTGATGTAATAATCTTTATCAAATTTTTTACCTTCTTCATTCGGATAAAAAATAGTAAGCTTTATCATATTAAATATTTTTTGCTAAGCTATTATTTGATATGATAAGTGAATCGTTATTTTTTTGTCATACTTAGGAGTTTGTTCACTAAAAACTAAATTACAAGTGTGCAACGATAACTGTTTTATATCTTAACAAACATTCTTCAATATTTCTTCAAACTTTAAAAACATTTTTGTTGTTATAGTAAAATATGAAATTTAATAAAAAGCTTTTTTGCGGTTTCCTGATATCTTGTTGTTTTCTTGCTATCAATGCATCAGCGCAACAAACTGATACTTTAATTAATAAGCTTGATAGCCTTAATAAAAAAACAGATACCCTTGGTGCACAAACAAATATTATTAATCCAAAAGCTTACACAGAAAATACGAGAATAAGTTTTCCTTCGTATTTTATTTTGCTGGGAAGTGATATGAAACAAGATCTAACTGCGCCATTTCACCAAACAACAAAAGAATGGGCACATATTGGAATTTATGGTGCTTCCATAGCAGCTTTCTCAGTACTTGCAGATGAGCCTATACAACGCACAGCAACTAAATTGCATAGCGATAGCAAGGGTATTGCAGATGTTAGCAGCTATGTTACAAAATTTGGTGGCAAGTATGAAATATATTCATTGGCAGCCTTGGGCGGTTACAGTTTTATTTTTAATAATAAGAAATTGCAAACCACAACCTTGCTTGCAACGCAGGCATATTTAACCGGTGGTTTGATAGAAAGCATTGCAAAATATATTACCGGGCGTCAGCGGCCATTGTACAACTCTACGAACGAAACTGAAGCAGAGCCTACATTTCATGGACCCGCTTTTAGTTTTGGCAACAATGTATATCATCAAAAGATAAGCACTTCATTTCCTTCAGGACATACAACAGTAATATTTGCTGCCGCTACTGTTTTTGCAAAAGAATATAAGAACACACCATGGGTTCCTGTTGTTGCTTACAGTGCTGCTTCATTAGTTGGTTTAAGCCGTATTACTGAAAATAAACATTGGGCTACTGATGTTATTGTTGGTGCAACATTAGGTTACTTGTGCGGTGGGCAGGTAGTAAATAATTACCATCGCTATGCGAAGTTAAAAGCACCAAACAAAAGCGGAACAGTATCGTTCAATTTAAATTATAACGGCTACAATTTTGAACCCGGCTTAATTTACACTTTTAGTAAATGATTTTTATGGCTTTAAAACTAATACCTGGAAACTGCCGGGTATTATTGGCGGTCTTTTAGTTGGGTCAGTTGATTGGCCAAAATCTGCAGTTGGTGAATAAACAATATGTGTTTTGGCATCAACAGATAATGTTCTTGCACCACGTTTTGTAGGCAGGTCTTTTATTACAGTAAATTTGTTTTTTGATTCTTCTTTTATAATGGTTAATGTGCCTTCACCATTTGATGAATAAATTGTTTGAATGGATGGATCAAAAGCAGTTCCATCACAGCCATCACCAATCGGAAGCTTTGCAACAATTTTTCCGTTAGTCGCATCAATCACCATCAATAATTTATCATCACAACCGGCAAAAAGTAAATTATTTTTTCTGTCAATACTTAAACCTGATGGAGATTCACCCGGAGCAATTGGCCAGCTATGTATTAATTGTTTTGTGTTGATATCAACAACTTCAATCTCACTTTTATCTTCATTATTTATAAAGATTTTTCCTTCACCATCACTCACTGCTGTTTCCGGTTTCCCTTTCACATCAATGGTTGCAACAACTTTATTTGTTGATGGATCTATCACGCTTATATCTTTACTGCCGCCGTTGCATGTAATGATCATTTTTGAATAATCATCATAAAAAATAGCATCAGGATTTTTACCTGTTGCAATGCTGTCTGTTACCTGCAATGTATTCAGATCAAATACTGTTACATTATTTGTTCTTCCATTACTTGTAAAACCTTTATTCAAATTATGCACCAATGCAATACCATGCACGCCGTTTGTATTTGAGATTATTCCAATTGAATCGCCTGTGTTTTTATCCAGCACATTTACCTGCGTGCCATGCGATACAAATAATTTATTCGATGCAGTATCAGCAAAAATATAATCCCAGCCGCCGCCGCTTTTAATGTGAAATGTATCTGCCACATGCATATTATTATTTTGCGCAAAACATGCACTTGTACAAAACAGTACAACTACTGCCAACAATACCATTGATGATTTAAACATGTAAATTTTAATTTTATTCAGGATAATTTTTCCTGATACTCTGCTAAAGTTAAACATGATTCTGTAGATATTTTGGAGAATATAAACTTTTCGTTGCACGATTAAGCACATCGATAAATAGTAAAATGAAATGGATACAGTGCCCTTAGCAAAATGGAATATATTAAGCAGGAAATTCAGCTATCTCTCTCACTCTGCATTTAGCAAAGCATATTTTTTCTTACGCCGTTTATTTTTTAATAGCCCAATTGTATATTTTACTTCTGCAAGGTTCAAAAAAGTTAATAACGTTAACCAGCAACTTATTAAACAGGTTCTGTATAAAATGGTATCTGCAGTGTTTATAGTGGCTGTTAAAAAATTTTGAGGCTGTTTGCTTGTATTGCAACGTACAAACGGGTTAAAGTACATTGTACTGTGCCTGTTATAAACTACAGCGCGTATATATGTATCGCTGCTAAGAAAAGTATAACCCATTTCATCTGCATTGTACAAAATCTTTCTTACAACAGCATTCTGCCCAATTAGTTTTATACTATCGGCCTTGTTTTGCAACCTAAGCAAAACCTGCATTCCATCAACCTCCACATTAGTCAGCTTATTATCATTAAATGCATTTGCACCATTAACTGCATACGCATTGCCATTTACAAGATGCCTAATTAGTGAATCTTTATTTTGAGCGGCGCAGTTAATCATTGTCCAGTTCTTAAATGTTTGTGTTGTATCAAGTATATCGTGCGTATCATCGTCGCCAATAATCCATACAGGTTTGCCCGCAGAAAGTGCAACATCCCATTTACATGAAGCGTTACCAGAATGATTTAAAACTTCCATTAAATTATAGCCGCTCATTTTTCTTAAATCATCATCACTGTAACTATGTTTTAATAATGGATGCGCTATTGCAACAGCTTTTGCATTATTACTTAATTTATTTATTACAAATTGTTTTGAACTTGTGAATTGCCATAAAGGGAAATCGCTATAGTAAACCTGTTGTGGCATTATAACCAGTTGGTGAACTTTATGAATACTATATCCATGTTCGTATACATTTACTGCATTAGGTTCTGCATCTTCTTTTGCTATTTTTTCGTAGTTTGAAACAGATGAATAATCATATCCTTTCTGTTTATATGCATCAATAATTTCCTGGGCAGGTTGTTTGCCGTTTGTTACGTTATTCCATGCAATGGAATGTGCATGGAAATTTGCTTTCTGCCAATCTGCAGATAAATCCTTATAAGGATTGTACAAGAAATTGCCTGAAAATTTTTGCGGCGGCTGAAAATTATAAATTTCGCAAGGCAGGTACATTATTACAAGCAGCGTAAAAATTATAAAAACAATAAGCGAAACAGATGTCTTTAAATAGCGCTTTACCAGATAAACTTTCATAAATGTTTTTATACAGTTATTCAGATGCAGCAATTTTTAAAATGGTTGGGAAAACATTTATAAAAAAGAAGAATTAACTAAAGTTATCAAATTCAGAATTACTTCAGAAAGAAAGCTAACCTTGACACTTATAATTAAAATATTCCAAAGTTTACCCAACCATTTTTTTTAATGCAGCATCATGCATTATATACATAATTCAAATTTGACAAATGAAGAAGCATTAATACAAGGCTGTATTAATGGTAACCGTATTTATCAAAATCAACTATATAAAATATATGCAGCGAAAATGATGGGCCTCTGTATACGGTATGCTAAAACAAAAGAAGATGCTAAAGATATTTTGCAGGAAGGTTTTATGCAGGTATTTACGCACATCAATCAGTTTAAATTTAATGGAACGTTGCAAGCCTGGATGATACAAATTTTCATAAACTGTGCTTTGCAAAAATTAAGAGCGAAAGAAAATAATTATTTATTTATAGAAATTGATAAAGCTGAAGATATACAAGCATTAACTTATACAAACACAGAAGAAATTGATATGAAAATTTTAATTAAATGCATACAAAACCTGCCATTAGTAACAAGGCTGGTTTTTAACCTGTATGTATTTGATGGATTTAAACATAAAGAAATTGCCAGGATGCTTAATATTAGTGAAGGCACATCCAAATCTAATTTATTTGATGCAAGGAATAATCTTAAAAAGCAACTAAAAACTTACAATATTTTGTCTTTGAAAAATGCAGCTAATGGATAGACATTTACCTAATGATATTGATAATTTTTTTTTGGAACATTTTAAAAACTATGCTGAAGAGCCCGAAGAAGATGTTTGGAGCGGGATAGAAAAAAGGTTGACGCAAGCAGAGGTAAAAAAAAGATTTTCAATAGTACAAATTATAAGCGCAGCATGTTTTATAACCATTTTTTTACTGCTTTCTTTTCTATTAGTTAATCCATATCACATTTATACATTTTCAGAAAAAATTTCAAAAAGTAAAATCATTAACCAACTTGTTTTTGAAAACCATAAAAATGCATTTGTTACATCAGCACAAACAAAAAAAGCAAATATTATAAACAGCAATGCAAATGAAACACTAAACATACAGTTACCATATTCATTTCAACAGCATGATTTTTCAATTATTAAAATGCCTGTATTAAACAACCTTAATGAATATAATAATGATAAAAATTTAAAAGCGTCTATATATTTAACTACACAAAATTTGCTTAATAATGAACTTGGTTTAAAAGAAAAATCCGGCGCCGAAAAAACCGCATCAGTTGTTATAAAACTTCTCAAAAAGCATGCTTTCGTTATAAGCCCTTTCTTTTCTTTTGATCATATTTCAGGAAGGTTTATTGAACAATATGAATTTGACAACGAAACTAAAAATGATTACAGCAAAAGAGAAAATCCTGATTTATCTTTTACCGGAGGTGTGTTAGCTGCCTGTCAGTTAAACCAAAAGTTTTCATTACTGTCGGGACTTTCACTTTCCAATTCTAAAATATCAATATCTTCTACTGCTGTAAGTGCTTTAAAAGATGCAACCGGTGTATATAAATTTAAATTAGCAACATCGTACGGGCTTGCTGAGATTTCTAACTCTGGCATAACACCAACCGAAGGCGATAGTTTATTAATTTCAGGTGCCTCAATGCAATTTAGCTACGTATCATTTCCTGTGTTGATTAGTTATAAACTTAATAGTAAAAAGATTAAATTAAGTGTGCACAGCGGTTTAATATTAAATAAACTAACAAGCGAAAAAGTTGAAACTGACTACCATGTACAAAGTGGCGACGAAGCAGAAACAATCAATAAAATTGAGGGAATAAGAAAAACATTTTTTACTTTAAATGCAGGTATAGAAGCAGGCTATACAATAACGCCGCACCTGAATATTTCTGTAAGTCCCGAATTAAGATATGGCATTAATTCTATAAATAAACAAACGCCAATTAAAACTTATCCTATTAATTACGGAGTAGCATTGCATGCAAATATTAAATTATGGCAATGATATAGTTTAATGTACCAGTTGAAATAAAAAACCGATAATAAAAAAAAGGTATCCTGTATAAATTAGAAAATTTCCTATTTTCATCCATTTTAGTTTAGTTATATTTTTCTGAACTGCATTTTTAACTAATCCGCTTGGACTTCCCGGATAGTTCATTGTTGCTCTTAAATGAGACATAATCTGTTCAGTCTGTATTGTTGTTCCGATAGTTAATAGTAAAGCTCCAATGAAATTTAACCAAAGTCCTATCGTATTCAAATCCATATAAAATAATTATTTTTTCTTTTCTCTTTTCTCAATGCCGGGAGCGGAAGTATTAATCATGGTCTTTATAACTTTATTAAAGCTTTTTGATTCGCCAGCCTCATACTTTTTTATGAGTTCTTTATCTGATAAGCCCAAAGGCTTTCGTGATTTTTTGTTCATCATTTGCAATTGATTTTATACCACTTCTGCATGTGGTTGTAAATAACCCTTATTTAATAAATAGTATTCAATATTGTCCAATATTTCCGATAGATAACATGTAGCCTCCCTTTTCATTTTTTCCAAATCTTGAATGCTATAATCCTTGCCTATTTCTGTAAAAGAAAATGTTCCATGCATCAAATCATTCCTTTTACCTTTTATTTCCACCAAGCATTGTCCATTCTTAGTTTGTGCATACACCGTTCTCGTACTAAACCCGTAAACCTCGCTTAAATCAATAATTTTTGAGCTGTCTATATTACCACTGAACGTTTCTTCCCTCCTGAATGACCTTTTTACTATATCAATTGCTAAATCATTTATAGAGTTTACGAATTTCAAGGGATTTCTTTTCTTTAAAAGTGAAATTATTTCTTCCCTTATTTCCAATTTAAGAGCGTTAAATGAAACACTATTTGAATGAATATCGTTATGAATTTCTTCAACGGCATTTGCCATTGTTGATTCAATCAAATTATAAAGCATGAGAATTAAATTAGACTTTAAAATTTTTTTCAAATTTTCGTTTTGATTGGTCAAAAGAAAAGCATCAATAAAATTGAAATACGTTTCAATCTCAGACACTCTACTTTGAAAAGTTTGTTTTACACTAATCATGCTGCACTAAATGATTTTTGACGTATTCAATGCGTTCAATTACTCTAACCTTACTGTTAGAGCCGTCTGAAGTTGTTATGTATAAAAATTCTTTAGAATGAATCCAATCCTCCACCTTGTTCGGTTGCAAATTCTGATTTTCCCTTAGTGCTAATGTTACACCAACCGATAGAGCTTCAAACCTTACTCGAGGAGTTGTTTTGAATCCCGCCGCTTTTCTAAACCCATTAGGGAAATATTTTTCAATAAATACAAGCATGTTTTCAAACTGCGTTTTCATTTGTTGTTCGTCAAAGCCACCTTCATGTTTATCCTTCATGTATTCATCTAAAAAATCATCAACACGGTGAACAAAATTTAGATAATTGTCTGAATAAGCAAAGTATCTTAATACTAATTCTTGGGCTTCCCCTCTTTTTTTGCGTTCTGTTGAAATAGGACAAAGGATATTAAACAGTGGATCCTTTGAACAGGCATCAATAAAGTTATAAAACGCTCCATCGAATATTCCTTTGCGCACTTCCATCGGAGTTAAATCGTAAGGCTTCGTGTTTATTCTGGCAAATAAATCCCTTCTAACTTCCTGAGATGCCTTTTCTGTTAATTCAATTGAACGAAGTGTTTTCCGTAAAAATCTTCTTTTCCTGCTTTCTATCAAATCAGAAAATCTATACCCGTTAAGCAGGTCTAATACATCTAAACCTACAAGTTCAAAGCCATCATTTTTAAACAATTGTAAAGTTCTAAGGCGTTGAGAGCCATCAACGATTTCAAGTGTGCCTGTTTCGGGTTCATCGGCAAAAAACAAATAAGGAATTGGTAAGTCAAGAATAATAGATTCAATAAATAATGACATCTTTTCCTTATCTTTTTGCCAAACAAATTCACGTTGATATTTTGGAATGATAAATTCCCCTTTTGTGTATTTATCAATCAAAACTTCCACTGGATATTCTCGAGTATCAAAAGATACAGGTTCTTTTTGAAGAACAATTTGCTCCTCAGCAGATTGTTGCTCCTGTTCAGTTTTCATTATCTAAATTCTTTAAATGATGGTTGATACTTTTTGCAATAACCTGCCCCAAAACAACAGGAACTGCATTCCCTAATTGTCGTGCAATTGCAGAAGATGAAAACGATTTTGCTTTATCAAAAAACTCGTAGCTCATGGGAAAGGTTTGCAGCAGAGCCGCTTCACGCAATGATATTCCTCTATGCTGTTCAGGATGACCAAATCTGCCATTGCCATAACCAATGCAATGTGTAGTAATTGTAGGAGCTTGCGTTTCCCATTTCATGCGACCATAAATGCTTGGATAAGATTTACCAGTTTCTTTTTTATGACATTCCAATACCAAATCATCCGGCCAATCTTTCCAACTGCCACCATAGGGAGTGCTTCTTATTCTTTTCTTATTTAATGCGCTCAATTTTCTCGAGAAATGAAACCTATCATTTGAATCGCTTTGTCCATCCTCTAATACGGGTAGCTGGCCAATAACATCACGTACCGTTTTATAATTTTCTCGAGAATGGGTCTTATCAATAAGATTAATTTCTCCAAATTTTGATGCTAACAAAACAAGTCTTTTTCGATTTTGAGGTATTCCGTAATCAGGACAATAAACAATCTGGTAACTAAAGAAATACCCTTCTTTTTTTAGTAATGCTATAAAATCTTCAAAAACAGGAGCTTTTTTAAAATTCAACAGTTGCGAAACGTTTTCCATTGAAATAATATCAGGCTGTGTTTCTTCAATCAATCTTCCAAACTCATAAAGAAGCGTCCATTTATTATTGTCTTTTTCCTTATCCTTAAACATATATTGAGAAAACGCTTGACAAGGTGCGCAGCCTACCAATATTTTCCTTTTATTTTTAGAAAAATAACCATCCAATTCAATGGATGTTACATCGGAAATATCTTTATGAATAAATTTTGATTTATTGTTGGACTCGAAAGCGAAACGGCAAGATTCGTCAAAATCTATACCTGCATTTACTTTAAACCCTTCTAAAACAAACCCATGAGATAGTCCACCTATTCCGCAGAAAAGATCAATTACAGAAAAGCTATTAAAATCTAAGCGAGCACTTGATTTTGTCATTAATATATCGCCAGTATTTTGCAAATTATTAAACATTTTATAGTTCGGGATTATTTTTAATAAGTTGTTTATAAGTCAACCTGCATTCAGTATTTGTTAAGGATAAATCAAACCTGTTCTTATCAGTCAATTTTCTTGCATTATATCTATAAGAAAATTCATTACAATATCTATGCAAGTGCTTCGGTGAAACTTGGTGATAAATGCCATAAATACCACGCTTTAATAAACTCCAAAAGTTTTCAATTCCATTAGTATGAAATGCGCCACGCACATACTCATATTCTTTATGATTAATCACAACATGAGGATATTTATTTGACAGATCGGAATAGCCTAACCATTCATCTGTAACGATTATCGAACCTGTAGCAACCATAGTTTCAATAATAAGTTTCAATGTTGTTGCCTTTGTATCGGGCACAACTGATAAATGAACGTTGCCACCTGCTTTAAGTAAACCTAATACTGGTTTTTTGTCTTTTACACTTCTGCCTTGTGATTCCAAAACTTTTTTATCAGCATGACGGTTTTTGTTTTTACCACCTATAAAAGTTTCATCAGCAGCAATTACACCATCCATTTGTTTAACTTCTTTACCTTCAAAAGCTAAACGAATACGACCTAACATGAACCATGCACTTTTTTGAGTAATACCTAAATCTCGTGCTAATTGATGTGAGCTTATACCTTTCTTATGTGATGAAAAAATATAGATTGCAATAAACCATTTGCGTAAAGAAATGTGTGAACCTTCAAACATAGTACCTACTGTTACTGTATATCTTTCACGGCAATTTGAACATTTGTATAAACCTTTAAAAATACCTTTTGCTTTCAGTTTATAATTTTCAGTGCTGCCACAATCAGGACAACGTTGTTCACCATTCCATCTTATTAATTCTAAATATTCTCTGCAACTGTTATCATCTGGCAACATCTGTAACATTTCTGCAAATGATTTAAACGATGTGAGTTTTGCAATCTGTATCATATTTAACTTTGAAGCCATAAAGTTAAATCAAAAAGTTGGTACAACCAAATATATCATTGCCTAAATTATAATGCAGTTGTTGTGCGCTTCAATATTTATAATTTTTCATCCTGTACACATAAAAATTTCTTATCGCAACCTTATTTCTGTACTGATGAAAAACAACAGGTGGATCTATAACTGAAAACACTTTTTTATAAAGGCTGCCTGGTGTTGAGCCGTAATTGGATGGAGAAATATAATAAGCGTCAGCACCTTTTTT
>JBDUBY010000318.1:0-9274 GCA_040003735.1 Parafilimonas sp. | reverse complement strand
TTTGAATACGCCTGCGATAATAATTCCGTCATTCCATATTCTGAATGTATTTGCTTCACACAAAATTGTTTTTTTAAAATATCATGAACTTCAACCCTTGTAATTTCTTTTCGCCGACCTTTCATGCCGCCGGTTTCCATAATGGTTGTTGATGAAAGTTGTGTAGAAAATTGTTCAGCAAAATCAAGCAAAGCATAAGTAACACCAATTAGTAAAGTTTTTTGTTTTTTATTTTCAACCTGTTGTAAAACCTGTTGCAGTTTTTCAAATTCATCCAGATAAAAACCACTTTGTTTGTTGTTGCTTAATTTAATTAATTCATCCACCATTTTTATAAGCGAAGAATTTTTTTGTTTTAGATATGATGGCAGCAAACCAATAATGCACCACTCTTTTATATCGCCATAAAAAATTTCAAAACCTTTTGTGAAGCTTTTTATATAAAGGTGTACGTCTTTAATATAATGACTGCTTTTATTCAATTGTGTTGTGCCACTGCTTTCAAAAAGCAAATCATAATTTTCATCTCCGCAGAGAATTTTGTTTGATTTAAAAAAAGAAATTGGCAAGAATGGGATTTGTTGTAATGATTTTATTTTGCTGACATCAATATGCAAATGATCGCACCAATCTTTGTACACTTTGTTTTGCTGATATTGATAAATAAATAACGAAATTGCTATCGAATCAACATCAGTATTATCTTGAAAAGTTTTGTTAACAAATGGAAAACCCACAATTAAAAGTTGTTTGTTTTGTTTAAATTTTTCCTGCAAATATTTTTGTTATTTTATTTTCAGGAGCAACATTAGCTTACTTTTTTTCATAGTTAACTGTGTATATTTACCATGAAATTTTTTGTTGGCTTGAAATTAATTACAAAGAAATGAAGATTAAATTACTGACCACAGTTTTAATAGCGATTGGATGTATAACCTGCTCAAAAGATTCTTATAATACAACGCCAACTTTAAAATTTGAAGGCGTTAATGCAACTGTGTTTCCGCGTAATTCTGTGGTTACATTTAAACTGCAATGTACCGATAAAGAAGGTGACGTTGTTGATACAATATGGATTCAAAGAGTTTCAAAGGTTGTTCCTTGTCAACTCTCTGTAATATATTTTGATAGTTTACGGATTCCTGATTTTAATCCACCGAAAAACGTTAAAGCTGATTTTAATTTTACATTTAATTATCCCGGGCCACCTCCACCATCACTTGCCGGTTGCTCAGAGCAGGATGATACAGTTTATTTTAAATTCTGGATGCACGATAAAGCACAGCATATAAGCGATACAGTTCAGTCTCCTGATATTGTTTTATTGAAACAATAATCTTATACAATCTTTTTAAAAGCAATTGCCTGTATAAAGCCTTTGTAAAAATATTGTTGAGATAATAATGCATAATCCTTTTCAAAATATGGCTGCATATTAATAAGCTCCTGTGTTTCTATATTGGCCGTTACTCTAAAGAATAAATACATTGTTTTTAAAAGAAATCGTTGCCATAATTTCTTATTCGTTCTATCGTTTACAAAATCTGCATACAGCCAAATTCCTTTTAAGTTTATTAATGTATTGAGTTTTTGAAAAACAAAATCAATTTTGTTTTTTAAAAAATTATCAAATAAAAATGGAGTAATTATAATATCGAATTGTAATGCTGAAATATATTCTTCAATGCCTTTTTCTATAAAATCAACCTTAATGTTTTTATACTTTTTGCTTTTTGCCAGCGCAATCATAGCAGAAGATTTTTCAACATAAACAATTGAAATATTTAACTGGTTTAATTTTGAAATTTCTTCTAATATCCAGCCGGTTCCGCCGCCAACAATCAGCACTTTATCGTTCGCTTTAATAAATTGAATTAAAAAAACCTGCGCTTTTACAATGGCATTTTGGTAAACAATACGGCTTATCACATCATAAAACCTTGCAATGCCATTATAGTTGTTTGCCATAATTATTTTTTTATAAAATGCATCCCGATAATACCGCAAACAGCTTTTAAAAAAATCAGTCCGTCAATCACTACTAAATAATATAAAATTTTATGCGGCTTATGCATGCTCCAGGCAATCATCATTAATAAAATAAATGGTACAAGATTAAAAATAATTGTGATAAAACCTGCCTGCCTGCTTGTTGTGAAAGCAAGTAATGAAACCAAACCAATAATAATTAGAGGCAATAAAATGAAAAAGATAGTTTTTCTTAATCCAAATCTTACAACAAAAGTTTTCAGTTGTTTATTTGAATCATCGGCATAATCTTTAATATCAAAAATCATCGCATTTACTGTACAAAACATCCAGTTTTTTATAAAAAGCCAAACCAATAAAGTAGTTTCGGCAGTATGTATCCCGCTTTCAATTTGCACAACTATAAAGCTTAAAATATTTGCGCAGCAAGCCCATACAAAACCAATTATAAAAGCTTTTAACCAACCGGTGTTGCGCAGGTTGATTGTATAAAAAGATTTTGGCAGCAACCCATAATAAAAAAATCCAGCCAATAGCATTACTAAGATTGCAGACCAATAATCAAGTGGCAGTTTTTCAATAGATATGTAGTTTTTATAAATAAAAAAACAACCCAATACTATGCATGTAATTAATAAAATTCGTTGGCTCCAAACAATGTTCTTATGATTTCTTATGTACCACGCCTTTCGGGGATTCATGGTTTTGCTTGTACTTAACGGGCCCAAATATGCGTATGTGTAATAAAATACAGAAGCGCAAAAAAGTATAATATAATAAACAAGCGAGTTTAATGGCAGGTGCAATTGCACACACGATTCAACGGATAGACCAATTGCGATAAAGCCGATAAAGTAATTGCCGAAAAAAATTGATCTTACAAGCTTCAGCATTGTTGCAATTTAGTTGCTAATAAAATTTTTTAATAATTTTTATGTAATCAACAACATAGTTTCATGGCGTCACGGTGCAGCCTGTCCCGAACTTGATACGGGATCACTCACTTGTACTGTATATCTTTGAGCATCTTGGTTATAAATTTTACATCTTCAATACATGGCAAAGAAAGAATCAAAAACAAAACAAAAAAGTTTATTAAGCGATACGTCGCTCAGTTTTTTAAAAGAATATATCAATACACCTTCACCTGTTGGTTTTGAAAGCAGCGGACAAAAAGTTTGGCTCAACTATATAAAAGAATATGTTGATACAACCTACACAGATCCTTATGGAACCGCAGTTGCTGTTATTAATCCAAATGCAGATTTTAAAGTTGTAATTGAAGCGCACGCTGATGAAATAAGCTGGTTTGTAAATTATATAAATGACCAGGGATTAATTTATCTTAAACGCAACGGCGGTGTTGATCATCAGATTGCACCGGCAATGCGTGTATTAATCCACGGGAAAAAAGGGATAGTAAAAGCAGTGTTTGGATGGCCGGCAATACACACGCGCCATGCAGGCAGCGAGCCAAAAGAACCGCAGCCAAAACCTGATAATTTATTTCTTGATTGCGGTGCACGTTCTAAAAAAGAGGTAGAAGATTTAGGCATTCACATCGGCGCTGTTGTTACTTACCAGGATGGTTTTGATGAGCTTGCAAATAATTTTTATATAGGCCGTGCATTTGATAACCGCGTTGGTGGTTTTATGATTGCAGAAGTTGCGCGTCTTATCAAACAAAATAAAATTAAACTGCCTTTTGGTTTATATGTTGTGAATGCAGTACAGGAAGAAATTGGTTTGCGTGGTGCTGAAATGATAGCGCGGCGAATTAAGCCAAATATTGCAATTGTAACAGATGTAACGCACGATACAAGCACACCAATGATTAATAAAATTGTGGAAGGAGATATTGTATGCGGTAAAGGACCGTCGCTGGCTTATGCGCCTGCAGTACACAATAAATTATTAGCGTTTGTAGAAGACGTTGCAACAAAGAAAAAAATTCCTGTGCAATGGCGCACACTTAGCAGAACAACAGGAACAGATACAGATAGTTTTGCTTATGCAAATGATGGTTGCCCTTCTGTTTTAATTTCAATACCGTTACGGTATATGCATACTACTGTTGAAATGATTCATCACGATGATGTTGAAAATACTATTCGTTTAATGTATGAAACAGTTGTTGCTTTTACACCAAAAATAAATTTAAGTTATCTGTAAAATATAAAGCAGCGTGCTTCTTAAGTCAATTTTATTCCAAAGAAATTTGACGAATACGCTTTACTTAATTTTGTTGTATGATCAATCATCCGGCGCTTGCTTCATCATTAAAAAAATATCAAAATACTTTTAATGAAACAGTGCCTTTCAATTCAAAAAAAGATAAGTTGCTGCAAATGAATTTTACAGCAACCAACAATGAATTGAGCGCAATAAATTTGGAAGATGGCGATCAGTTTGCTTCATACATTAAACAAAAAATAAAAAATGCGAATGCATTGTACGGTATCGGCGGTTATGCAGAATACCGGAATTTTTACAGCCGCAGCGATGTGTTTAATAATGCATTAAATACCGAACCAAGAAGGTTGCATTTAGGTATAGATATTTGGGGCGATGCCGGAATACCAGTATATGCTTTTTTAGGTGGAATGGTGCACAGTTTCGCTTTCAATAACAAGTTTGGTGATTATGGCGCAACATTAGTATTACTTCATCAATTAGATGGCATTGGATTTTATAGTTTATACGGGCATATTTCTTTGAAAGATATCAGCCATATACAGGAAGGCCAATATTTTGTAAGAGGAGAGAAGATTGCACATTTTGGTGAGCCTGCAGAAAATGGAAACTGGCCGCCGCATTTGCATTTTCAAATAATAAAAGATATGGAAATGTACAGGGGCGATTATCCCGGCGTTTGCAGTTATGGTGAAAAAGATAAGTATCTTAAAAATTGTCCTGATCCGGATCTTGTATTAAACATGATGCAATATGCTGCCGATGCTTAAAGTTTTAAGGGATTTATTATTTTTGAAGAAATTATCAAACTAAAAATATGTCAAATCATTCTGCTCCGCACGATCCGAAGAAATTTACAATGCAGTTATTTATTTCTGTTGTTATTGTATTTGTTTTTGTAATGCTGATGATGTTATGGCATGGCGACGTTAATTCTGAAAACGGAGAACGCCATTATCAAACGCAGCTAAATGAACCTTAGCGAATACGCCTTGTAATTCCAACATTTAATCCAACACTTGTAATGGATAAGTTACCGGTTCCAACACCGCTTAAAGTTGTTTTGTAGTAAGGTTCAATTCTAAGATTACTTTTTGAATTCATTTGCAACTGGTAACCGGCGCTAAGGTTTACAATAGAAAACCAGTTTTTTGTTGTATGTAAATATGGATAGCTTCCATAACCATTTACGCCATTTTGTTTATACGCATAATGATAAAGTTCTTTATTCATAAGATAAGATGAAAGGCCGGCAGTAGCAAACCATGTATGTTTTTTATGACTGCTTATATCATATTTAATATTCAACGGAATTTCGTACATGCGGCAATAACCGTTTGCTGATACCAACTCTGCATATCTAAAAAAAGGAACCTTAGTTTGGTCAAAATATTCTCCTGAAGTGTAATAATTTTTCTTGTCAAGTAATAAACCGGATTCAATGCTTAGTTTATTAAATTTATATCCAACCAATAATCCAACATTATAACCAACCGGCTGTATTTTTTGATATTTTATAAAACTTAAATCAGTGCCGGCGACCAAGCCACCATAAAAATAATGGCCATTGGTTTTTATTTTTATTTGTGTTGATTTTGCTGTTGCACTTTCTTTATTTTTTGTTTCATTAGTTATAACAACAGGTAAAGAATTTTTTTGCTGAACAGTGTCTGAAGATTGAATTTTTTCCTGAATATTATCAGCAGTTTTATTGCTTGCAATATTTGAACTTAGCTGATCTGATGATTCAGTTTGATTTTGAATATTATCCTGTTGCGTTTCAATATTTCCGGCAGTTGTATTATTTTTTGTTTTACTTATTCCCGGCGTTTGCAATTGTGAGTTTGTTGCTTGCTTATTATTCAACAATATTTCAGCATTAAGATTATCATTGCTTCTTTTTACATTAAAATTCTTTGGAAGTATTTGTTGATGAATTTTCAAGTTGTCAATTGCAACTGTTGTATTTTTTCCAGGTAAATTCTCATTCTTCAAACTTTGCGACGGAACCGTTTTCTTTTCATCAGCCGGAGGTTTTTTTGCAGAAATTGAATTCTCTGAATTATTTTTTGCAACTGTTTGTGATGAATGGAACTTGTTATATTCAGTATTTGCTATCCATCCCAAAGGAATTAATAGTAACCACCAAAATGCAAAAAAGCGCCTCTTCTTTTTTTCCTGACCAGGCAAAGGTGCTTCATTCTCATGCACGGCATTATATACAGCGTTCCAATCGGCAGCCTTATCTGCATCCACTTCATAGTTTTCTGCAGCTTTACGCATCATTTCATCCATATCGTCTTCTTTCATGTAAAGCATAAAATATTGCCTTTATCATCTTTTACCAAATATTTTTGAAGAAATGCTCTTGCTTTTGACAGGTTTGATTTTGATGTGCCTACAGAAATGCCTAACATGTTTGCAATTTCCTGGTGCGTGTATCCATCAATTACATACAAGTTAAAAACTACTTTATACGCAGGACTTAATTTTCTTATAAGTGCAATTAGTTCTTTATATACAAGCTGGTTTTCTCCATCATTGTTTGTGCCTTTGTGTTCCCAGTTCTCATGTTGCGATGCTATGTTGGAGGAAATAAGATTTTCCCTGCCCATAAAATCTATTGAAGCATTTATCACAATTCTTCTTATCCAGCCAAGCAACATACTTTCAACATGTTCATAATCTCTTATCTCAAACTTTTTAAAATTCTTAAAAATTTTTACAAAAGCATCATTAGCCGCATGTGCAGCATTTTCAAAGGAATGTACATAGCGATATGAAATGCGTAATGCGTAAGGAAGATACTTCTCATACAGCATTTTTTGGCATTTTGCATCATTTTCCATGCAGCCTTTCATTATATATAAAAGCTCATCCAACCAGTTTCTTGTATTTATATTTAATAAGAACTTACAAAAAGGAAAAAAGGTTGCTTTTACTCAAGATTTCAGCAGTAAACGCATAGTAATTGCTTTCCATTCTTCCTGCAAATTTTCTGATGGTCTTTACTTTTGCGCACGGCTGTACCAATAATCTGCATTTGAAATATCGCCTTCTTTCCTGTCTAAATATGCATGCACCCAACACGAGTTTTATCATCAAGTGAATCAATTAATGAATGTGCATGTTGCCAATTCCCTTTTGCATCGTACCACAAAGCTTGTATATATAAAGGATGATTTGTTGGCGGCTCATTATTTTCAATAGTTAATATAAATTCGTCGTAAGACATAAATTTCTTTTTGATGGAATTTTAATATTATGAGATGCGAGCCAAAGTTATAAATTTCAACAGGTAATTTTTTGATCCTCTTATTCAAAACAAATAAATTGTAGTTTCAATTACACTTAAACTAATTAATGCAATCAAATCAACTGCAAACAAAACCACATTTTGCAATACTTGTTTGCTTGGCTTAAGAAAAAATTCCTGGCAAGATCAAATTAAAATTTGTGTTAGCCAAACCCGTTCCGCAGGAAATACCGCTTAGCAATAATAATATTCCACCACTAACTAAAAAACCTTTTGCCAATTCTTTAGATCGGGATAAATAAATAATTAATGCCAGGAAAAAATCTATCAGGCCTCCAGCTAAACAAACTAATCCTAAAGCAAATCCAAATCCTTCGGCTGCATTAATAAGACCAACAATAATCCCGATAAAAACTACAATTGCGCAGTTTATAAAAGTTACTTTATAGGCAAGCCTCCAGTTTTTCATACAACAATATTTTTGTTGGTTGATGTTTGTCTTTCGTTTTGTAATTGCTTTACATATTCTTCTTTATCATCCCTGTAAAACATATTCATTGTTTCAAAAGGAATGATACGCCCATCTTTATGTACAATATGCACGCAGCTTTTTTTGATGGCTCTTACGTCAAAATCATACGCATCAATAAAACGCATTATTATTATGCGGAATAAATTATTATAATCTAAACCGGGCGCATGAATTTCCGGTAAACAACACAGCAGTTCTTTAAAATTATTTTCAACACGATCAACAGAAATTCCGGTGCTGAATATTTTAAGCATATGAGCATGCAGTTGTTCATCCTGTTCATAAACAATAGTGTTACGGCTGTTGTTTAATAATAGTGCAGGATCAACATAACGCGTCATAGGAAAAACCTGGCCTGCAAGTTTTAAAGCATAACCCATTACCAAAGCATCAGGATTGCATGGAACAGGAATAAGATCATTTGGTTGAAAGATGCTTGTTTGCTCCAAAATTTTTTGGCGAACATCCGTTAATGTTATCCTGTCTTTTGCTGAATCAAAATTTTCAAGCCGCCCTGCAATTTGTGTAGGTTGAAGTGTAACACCTCTTACACAAGTTTGCTTTAAAGCAAATTCTATTATCTGTCCGATTTCATCATCATTCACACCTTTTTGTAATGTAACTACCAACGTAGTGGAAAGATTAAATTCATTTAAATGTTCTAAAGCTTTTTTTCTAACATCAGTTAAATCTTTGCCGCGTAATTGTTTTAATGCTTCTGGTTTAAAAGAATCGAACTGTAAGTAAATTTCAAAATCAGGCATGTAAGACGCAAGTTGCTTTACAAACTCTTTATCTTTTGCTATACGAATTCCATTTGTATTCACCATTAAATGGCGGATAGGTTTCTTTTTAGCAATATCAAGTATAGCAAAAAAATCCGGATGAATAGTTGGTTCGCCGCCACTTATTTGCACAACATCAGGAGTTCCTTCATTTGCAACAATAATATCCAGCATTCTTTCAACTTCAGCAATTGTTCGGTGTCGTCCATAATGCGGAGAACTCATAGCATAGCAAGTTGGACAGGTTAAATTACAACGGTCTGTAATTTCAACTACGGTTAAACAACTATGTTGTTCATGATCTGCACATAAACCACAATCATAAGGGCAGCCATACAATGTTTTTGTAGTAAAATGCAAAGGCATTTCGCTTGGTTTATTGTAGTTGCGGATGTTCTTATAATATTCAACATCTGTTGCAATCAGCACTTTTTGAAAACCATGTTCAGCACAATTCTTTAGCATGAAAACATTATTGTTTTCAAAAACAATTTTTGCATCAATTCTTTTTAAACAAAC
>JBDUBY010000449.1:0-9295 GCA_040003735.1 Parafilimonas sp. | reverse complement strand
TCGCCATCATTCTGATAATTCTTTGCTGCATTAATGCCACCTTGCGCTGCTATACTGTGAGCACGACGCGGAGAATCCTGGAAGCAAAATGCTTTTACCTGGTAACCTAATTCACCTAAAGATGCAGCAGCAGATGCCCCTGCCAAACCTGTTCCAACAACAATAATTTCAAGCTTGCGTTTGTTGGAAGGATTTACCAGTTTGCAATGTCCTTTATAATCTGTCCATTTATCTTCTAATTTTCCTTCAGGAATTTTTGCATCAAGCATATAAATAATTTGACAATTCGACAATTTGATAATTCGACAATTTTGATTTCGGCATTAGTACATTTACTAAGTGCCGAATTGTAGAATTTCTTACTTCACCCAGCCTAAATAAAAACTTATAGGCATCATAGCAAATGCCAGCGGCACAATAATGGAAAATCCATAACCGAATCCACGCAACATTGTTATGTATCTTTTATTATGAACACCAAGTGTTTTAAATGCACTTGAAAAACCATGTGCCAAATGATAACCTAAAGAAATGCATCCCAACACATATACAATAACAACCCATAATTGGGAGAACGTAATCTGCATCAGCGCAAAAAGATTATGTACCTGGATATTTGTTCCCGGTACTGTAAACTCCATAATGTTACCATTTAGATCTCTCACTCCTGTAAAGCGCGAAGGAATCCAGAAATTTATCCAGTGCAATATCAAAAACAATAATATTAATGTACCTAATAAACCCATGCTTCGGCTATACCAGCGGCTTCCGCGATTTCCATAATTAACCGCATATTGCACATTGCGCTTACTGCGATTATATGCTTCAAGCAGCAAACCTTGTATTGCATGTATAAAAATGAATACGAATAACCCAATCTCAATAATTCGTATCACAATCATTGAACCCATAAAATTGGCGGCTATATTAAACATTTTGCCATGATCAGAATTTTTTCCAACAGCGGCCCATATACAAGCGTTTAAGCCAACATGAACTATTAAAAACAGGACCAGGAAAATTCCTGTCGCAGCCATCGTTATTTTTTTGCCGATTGAAGAAGTGAATACCTGTTTCCAAGTCATAGTATTTACAAAATTGAATGAGAGAAAAATTCGGGTGCAAAATTAAAGCACGATTGCCAGAACTAAGCAGTAAAATTGTTTTAAGATAATAACCTCTTTATTAAATGTATTGATAGCAGAATCCGTTTCCGTACTATCAGGTTAAAAATAAGTTGGATGCAGGTAAACAATTCTAAGATTTATCTTTATACCTTCCCGTTCATCTAAAAAATAATTTTGTAAAATTTTGGTGTTTTACTTTTGATATATGCGAAGGCTGCTAAATATTCTTTGGAACAGTTTTAAAATGAGTTTGCAGGAGCTTAGAAATAATAAGCTTCGCAGCGGGCTTTCACTTACAGGTGTTGCATTTGGCATTTTCTGTATCATCAGCGTTTTGGCAACGGTAAACAGTCTTGAATATAAAATTCAAAGTGATATTGCAGCGCTTGGTACCAATACAATTTATATTGATAAATGGGAATATGGCGCACAGGAAGACAATGATTTTCCCTGGTGGAAATTTGTGAACCGGCCAATGCCAAAGTTTGACGATGTAAAATATATTAAAGAAAGAAGTTTACTTGCTGAAAACGTTGCTTATTTCACATCTCGTGGAACCAGCCTGGAGTATGAAAATTCTGAAATGCAGAATGTAGATGTATATGGTGTGAGCAATGAATACAGCCAGATACAAGCAATAGATATTGGCGCAGGCCGATATTTTACTGAAAGCGAATTTACACGTGGAAATCCCGTAGCAATCATCGGCGACGAAAATGCAGTGCAATTATTTGGTACACCAGAAAGAGCTATCGGAAAAACAGTTACGTTTGATGGACATCGCGTAACTATCATTGGTGTTATTGCAAAGCAAGGGCAAAGCTTTGGTCCTGGTTTCGATTACGATAGATCACTTATTCTTACCTATTATTTTTATGCAAGTATTTATAATGTTATGGACGAAAATACACAGCCGTTCATAATGGTTAAAGGCAAACCCGATATTCCTCCAGCCGCATTAAGTGATGAGTTGAAAGGCGTGATGCGTTCTATAAGAAAACTAAGCCCAAAGCAGGAAGATAATTTTGCATTGAATGATGTAAATTTTATGACCGAAGCTGTAAGCGGATTTTTTGGAACCGTAAATATTGGTGGTTGGGCAATTGCCGGTTTAAGCTTGATTGTTGGTGCATTTGGTGTTGCTAATATTATGTTTGTAACAGTGCGTGAAAGAACAAGCCAGATTGGATTGAAAAAAGCAATCGGCGCAAAAAGCCGCACCATACTTTTAGAATTTTTATTAGAAAGCGCTTTCTTATGTATCATCGGCGGATTTATTGGATTGCTGATGGTGTGGGGGCTGGCGGCAATACTTAGCGCTGTTTTACCATTTGCCATTGTTATTTCAGGAAAAATAATTTTACTCGCATTTTCCATCTGTGTAATACTTGGAATTTTATCAGGAATAATTCCTGCAACAATTGCGGCACGCATGAACCCAGTTGATGCGATAAGAAGCAAATAATTTTTGGTACAAGCAATCGTTCGTTGTAGCATCGCCTGTTGCGTCGCAACACTTGTACAATTGATTCATCATTCAGCAATCAAATTTAGCTTTGCAAAAATGGCAACAATTTTAGCTATAGAATCTTCCTGTGATGAAACTTCAGCATCAGTTTGCGTTGATGGGAAAATTCTAGCCAATATCATTGCCAATCAAACGGTACATGAACAATATGGAGGCGTAGTTCCTGAGTTAGCCAGCCGTGCACATATGCAAAATATTGTTCCCGTTGTTGATGCAGCATTGTCAACTGCCAACTGTCAATTGTCAGCTATCAACGCAATTGCATTTACGCAAGCTCCGGGTTTAATTGGAAGTTTACTGGTTGGATCGCAATTCGCAAAATCATTATCGCTTGCATTGAATAAGCCATTGATCGCCGTACATCACATGCAGGCACATGTGTTGGCAAATCTTATATCAGATCCAAAACCAACATTTCCGTTTTTATGTTTAACGGTTAGTGGCGGCCACACACAAATTGTTGTTGCACATTCACCATTGCAATTAGAAATAATTGGTGAAACAATTGATGATGCAGCAGGTGAAGCATTTGATAAAACTGCAAAAATGTTAGGGCTGCCTTATCCCGGCGGTCCATTAATTGATAAATATGCAAAAAATGGCGATCCAAAAAAATTCAAATTTGCCGAGCCGCAAATACAAGGATTAAATTTTTCTTTCAGTGGTTTGAAAACATCAGTATTGTATTTTCTGCGTGATGAAAAATTAAAAGATGAAAACTTCATCGAAGAAAACATAGATGATCTCTGCGCTTCTGTTCAATATACTATCATTAATATTTTAATGAAGAAACTTAAAAAGGCAACAGAGCAAACAGGCATCAAACAGGTTTGTATTGCCGGCGGCGTTAGTGCAAACAGCGGTTTACGAAATGCATTAAAAGAGTATGGCGCAAGAAATAACTGGCAAACATTTATTCCTGCTTTTGAATATTGTACAGATAACGCAGCTATGATTGCTATCACTGCTTATTATAAATTTTTAGAAAAAGATTTTGCTGAGTTAAGCGCCAGTCCAACTGCAAGAGCTGAATGGTAATTCAGCAATAAAATTTATCTTTAGTATAATTAATCAAAGAAGCATGGATACCTCAGAAACAAAAAAACAATTACATACATACATTGATATGATAGAGAATGAAGACCAGCTTAAAATGCTGAACGATGTTGCACAGACTTACGTTACGCAACACCAAGATATTCTTGATATACTTACTCCTGAACAATTGGATGGGTTAAAGAAGTCAATTGAGCAAGCTGATAAAGGGGAGACCATACCACACGAACAAGTAATGGAAATGGCAAAAGAGTGGATACAAAAATCAAAATAGTCTGGACCAAAAATGCTGTTGCTGATTTCAATAAGATCATTGATTACCTTATTGAAAACTGGTCAGAAAATGTTGCAACTAATTTTGAATTAGTTGTTCAAAAAAACTCGAAATTTTAATTAAATATCCATCAATGGGTATGGCTTCGCAAAGAATTGAAAATGTTAGAAGCTTTTTTTTAACTAAACATAACCGTTTATATAACCGATTTAAAAATAATTTTATTGAGTTATTGCGCATTCTCGATACACGCCAAAACCCAATCAAAAATCCATATTAATTTTTTTCAACAAAACGCTTTAATAAATGTTATTCAGCTTAACTAAATTTATTGCATGCAGCTTACAGGCGGTTATCCTTTCTGGCTTATTCAAGATGGCTTGATTAATTCGTATCCAAAGCTTTCAAAAAATATTGAAACAAATACAGTAATAATTGGTGGCGGAATATCTGGCGCATTAACTGCTTACTATTTGATTAACGCAGGTATTGAATGTGTTTTGGTTGATGGAAGAACAATTGGTTTAGGCAGCACATGTGCAAGCACGTCATTGTTACAATATGAACTGGATGAACCTTTACATTTATTAAAAAAGAAAGTTGGTGATAAAAAAGCAGAACGTGCTTACCAGCTTTGTGGAAAGTCTATTGATGAGCTTATTGATGTAATGAATGATCTTGGTTTTACAGAATACGAAAGAACTGAAAGTTTATTTTATTCAACGCATCGCTCAGATAAAAAATTTATTCAGCGTGAATTTGAAGCAAGAAAAAATGCAGGCTTTGATGTTGATGTTTTATCATCAAATGGCATTAAAAAAGAGTATGGTTTGCAAGCCGAATATGCAATTCTTTCACAGCAGGGTTGTACAACCAATGCTTATGCTTTAACGCATGCTTTATTGCAACATAGCATTAAAAAAGGATTGCAGGTTTTTGACAGAACATGCATTGCTTCTATTCAGTATAAAAAAAATACAAGTCTGACAACAATAGATGGTTTTACTATTCATGCAAAAAATATCATCAACGCAACAGGTTATGAAGTTGTAAACTTTATACCGAAAAATATCGTTGATCTGTATTGCACGTACGCAATTATTTCGGAACAAAAAGATACAATTGAAAACGATTGCTGGAAAAATAATGTAATGATGTGGAGCACTGATGATCCTTATCTCTACATGCGCTTAACAAAAGATAAAAGAATTATTGTTGGCGGAAGAGATGAGCGTTTTAGCAATAAGTTTACAAGAGAAATATTGATCGAAAAAAAATCAAAACAACTGCAAATAGATTTTCATAAAATACTGCCCGAAATTATTTTTAAAAAAGAATTTGCATGGAGCGGAACATTTGGTAAAACAAAAGATTCATTACCATATATCGGTGCTTATAAAAAAACGCCCAACACTTATTATGCTTTGGGTTTTGGCGGAAACGGGATTACTTTTAGTGTAATTGCTGCGCAGATTTTGTGTGATATTGTTTGTGGCAAATCAAACCCGGATGCAAGAATGTTTGCGTTTGACAGATAATTAAACTTCTTTCTATCGAAATTTAAGAACGGTAGTAACACCGTATAATTTTATTTTATATTGCACACCTTATCTGCTTTTCATTTTTTATAATTAATTAAAATCATGTAATCGCATGAAAAAAGTTTTGTTACTGAATGCAATTTTTTTTGCATTATGTTTTTCCGTTTCAGCACAAGAAAAAAAATCAATTGAACCTGCGGCAAAAATTGATAACCAGTTAGACAGCGCCGTTGTGAATTATAAAAAACAACAACGTTCAATAACATATGGCTCCGTAACTGTAGAAGGTAAGCAAATAAATTACCAGGCAATAGCAGGCAGCCTTGTATTTAGAAATGGTGCTGATACACCAATTATCAGCATGTCTTATATCGCTTATTTTAAAAGAGATGAAGACGCTTCAAAAAGGCCGGTCACCTTTATTTATAATGGCGGTCCGGGTAGTGCAACTATTTGGTTGCATATGGGCGCATGGGGTCCACAGCGCGTTTATCTTAATGACACGATGCGCACAAGAGCACCATATAAAACTGTAAATAATGATTACAGTTTATTAGATGCAAGCGACCTTGTTTTTATTGATGCGCCGGGCACAGGTTTCGGCCAGGTGATCACAAAAGAATTAGGTGGAGCCGGCGAAACGAAAGACTTTTTTGGTATTGATCAGGATGGCCGTGCTTTTGCTTCATTCATCACAAAATTTATTTCTGATTATAACCGCTGGAATTCTCCCAAATATCTTTTTGGTGAAAGCTATGGCACATTTCGCTCTGCTGTTGTAGCCAATATACTTGAAACAAATAATGGAGTTAGTTTGAACGGAATTATATTATTGTCGCAATTATTAACGTACGGCAATATGACTGAAATAACAACCGAAAATCCCGGCGATGGTTTGCCTTTTGAATTAGTGTTGCCATCTTACGCAGCAACTGCCTGGTATCATCATAAACTTCCTAATCAGCCACAAAACCTTGAGTCATTTTTAAATGATGTTCAAAATTTCGCATTGAATGAATATGCGGTTGCATTGAATAAAGGAGCGCTGCTTGATTCCGCATCATTCAATCAAATTGCTGAAAAATTGCATGAATATATTGGCCTCCCGGTTGAATATATCCGCAAAGCAAATTTGAGAATTAATGGCCCGCAATTCGAGCAGGCTTTGTTGGGCGATCAAAGCCAGATAACAGGGCGTTTGGATTCACGTTTTTCGGGTGCAGCAATTGATCCGTTAAGTGAATATGCGCAGTATGATCCGATGGATTCTTATATTGATGGTGCGTTTACTGCAACGTTCAACGATTATGTGCGTACAACTTTAAAGTATGGCATTGGTATGAATTTTAAAGTTTATGGCAATGTAAATCCCTGGGATTTTAAACGCCAGGGTTATGTTGGATTTCCAAATGTTATGAATGATCTTGCTCAGGCAATGATATACAATCCTGATATGAAAGTAATGTTGAATATGGGTTATTTTGATTTAGGAACTCCTTATTTCGAAGGTGAGTACGAAATGCATCATTTACCGATGCCGGCATCATTGCAAAAAAACATTGAGTATGCGCATTATTATTCAGGTCACATGGTTTACCTGCATCCTGAATCATTAAAATTGCTGCATGATAATGTGGCGAAATTTATTAATTCATCACATTAAAAAATATAATTTTCTTAAAAGCCTGTGAATGCATCTTCACAGGCTTTTGTTTTTTAAACTTAATGCTTTCTTTATCATTTGCTACTTTTGCAACCCGTTTTGAATTTTACTTTTGAGTTTATAATTATGATAAATATTACGTTTCCGGATGGTGCTGTAAGGCAATATGAAAATGGCGTTACTGCGTTAGATGTTGCAAAATCAATCAGCGAAGGTTTGGCAAGAAAAGTTATTGCAGCTAATGTGAATGGAAAAACATCGGATGCAACCCGTGCAATAAATGAAGATGCGACTTTAAAATTGCTTACATGGAATGATGCTGAAGGCAAATCAACATTCTGGCATTCCACTGCGCATTTAATGGCTGAAGCTGTTGAAAACATGTTTCCTGGTGTAAAATTTTGGGTTGGTCCGCCGGTTGATAATGGTTTCTATTATGACATGGATTTAGGCGATAAAAAAATTACTGAAGAAGATTTAAGATTGCTTGAAAAAAAGATGAATGAACTGGCAAAACAGAACAATCAATACATAAGAAAAGAAACGCCAAAACCAGAAGCGATTGAATACTTCACACAAAAAGGCGATGAATATAAATTGGATTTATTGCAGAATTTAGAAGATGGAAATATCACTTTTTATACGCAGGGAAATTTTACAGATTTATGTCGCGGTCCGCATATTCCATCAACTGGTTTTATAAAAGCTATCAAGCTCACAAACATTGCAGGCGCTTATTGGAAAGGCGATGAAAAGAATAAACAGCTTACACGTGTTTACGGCATATCATTTCCATCTCAAAAAGAATTGGACGAATATTTAGCGATGGTGGAAGAAGCCAAAAAACGCGACCATCGCAAGCTTGGGAAAGAACTGAGTATTTATACAATGGATGATGATGTTGGTCCGGGGTTGATTTTGTGGATGCCGAACGGAACAGTAATTATTGAAGAGCTGGAAAAACTTGCGAAAGAAACAGAAGATGCGGCAGGTTATAAACGTGTTGTTACGCCGCATATCGCGAAAGAAAGTATGTACATAACCAGCGGTCATTTGCCGTATTATGCAGATAGTATGTACCCGCCGATGGAACTTGAAGGAGAGAAGTATTATTTAAAATCGATGAACTGCCCGCATCATCATAAAATATATGCGGCAGAACCTAAAAGCTATCGTGATTTACCGTATCGCATTGCAGAGTATGGAACTGTTTATCGCTATGAACAAAGCGGAGAATTATTTGGGTTGATGCGTGTACGTTGTTTGCATATGAATGACGCACATATCTATTGCAGTAAAGAACAATTTGCAGATGAGTTTCGTGCGGTGAATGACATGTACTTGAAATATTTCAAGATTTTTGGAATTGATAAATATGTGATGCGCTTATCACTTCACTCAAAAGAAAAATTGGGAATTAAATATGTGAATGAACCTGAGTTGTGGTTGGAGACAGAAGAAATGGTGCGCAATGTTTTGATAGAATCTAAAATACCATTTGTTGAAGTACAAGATGAAGCTGCTTTCTATGGTCCGAAAATAGACGTGCAGATTTATAGTGTGATAGGAAGAGAATTTACTTTGGCAACCAACCAGGTTGATTTCTCGCAACCAAGAAGTTTTGGATTAACTTTTACAACACCAGAAAATACTTCTGAAATTCCATTAATTATTCATCGTGCACCGCTTGGAACACATGAACGTTTTATTGGTTTTTTGCTTGAACATTATGCAGGAAGATTTCCGCTTTGGCTGGCTCCGGTGCAGGTAAAAATTCTGCCCATCAGTGATAAATTCATACCTTATGCAAAGGAGGTTTTCACTCAACTTAAAAAAGCTGGGATAAGAGTTGAAACAGATGAGCGCAGCGAAAAAGTAGGTAAGAAAATAAGAGATGCTGAATTAAGTAAAACACCTTATATGCTTGTTATTGGCGAAAGAGAAACTACAGAAAGAAAACTGGCAATCAGGAAACATAATAAGACAGAAAGTGAATCGCAAACCATTGAAGAATTTATTAATTTATTAAAAGAAGAAATTACGGAAAGAAAATAATTTAGTTTTGCAGGCTGTTTTAATAAAATCAATTAAATTTAAAAACTTATT
>JBDUBY010000029.1:0-2780 GCA_040003735.1 Parafilimonas sp. | reverse complement strand
GAACCTTCGCCTGCAATAAAAAAATCAACGTGCGGAAATTTAAAAACAAACTGGCTCCAGACACTTGCTTTATTTATATTGATGTTATAATTGTATCCATATTTATCGCCTGTTTTTACAATGCGGTTTGGATGATTTAAATCGTTTTGATATGCATTGTTATTTGTTGGAAAATCACGTTGTGCAAATTGATTTACATTAACCCAAAAACTTCCGCCTAACAAATCTTTAATGCGTTCAAAATAATTATTGTTTGATGATTGATAACTTTCACCAGCAGTAAAATCAACATGATTATTTAACCTTGAATTTAAAACTGAATTAAAATTTATGCGCTTGCTGTTGGTAACTCTTTCGCCTTGTATATAATAAGAGCGATTGCCGGTAATTGTATTGCCTTCAATATTATTTGCGTTATAAATTGTTGCGGTGTTCTCACGATTAATGTTGTATAAATTATTCCAATTTATTTGTCTTGCAGCTTCATTATTGTTTAAATTATCTGAAACTAATTGTTGCAAGGTTGGATCACTGCTATAATAACTTGGTAAGTAGCGATAATAATCTGGGCGCGGATCAGGAGCATTGTACCAATCCAATGCTGAATAAGATTTTTCGCCGAAAGAATAACTTAATGAAGTTGTAAGATCAGTTTTGTTGGTGATGCGAAAATCATGCGTTAGAATTATTACAGGCTGATTTGTTTTGCTGATGTTTGCATTTCTTTTCTTACCATTTTGATAACCCCAATAAGGATTATAATAATGCGTTCCGGCAAGCTGAATCATTTCTTGTGTAGCGGAACCTTGTCTTCCACTTTCTGTTGGTGCACCAAATGCGATTAATGATAATATTTGGCGTTGGCCAAGCTTTTTATCAATCGCACCAAACCAACTGTAACCATTATAATAAGTTCCTTTTACATAACCTTCATCAGCATAACGCCAGCTTCCCGCAATTGTAAAAGCCCAACCATTTTTATTTAAGCCTGTGCTATGTGTAAAAGATATTTTATGATCGTAACTTCTGTTTGAATATGCATAACCAATATTAGTTTGTGGTCTTTGTTTACTTGCGCGGACATCGATATTTGTTGTGTTGCCGATATCGCCAAACGCAAATGTGTTATACCGGATGCCGATGTTTATATCGCGATTCCGAAACACATCATTCAATCCACCCCATAAACCAAACGGTGTAAATCCATTATCAAGATTATCCATTGGAACGCCATTTATATAAGTGCTTGTATAATCTGCATCATAGCCGCGAATGCGAAAACGTGTTGCACTGAAATTGAAAGTTGCTGCATTATAAAACGGATCTCTGCCTGCAGTTAATAAGGAAGAAATGTTTTGTGTACTTGCATCACCCAATTCATTATCATCAAGCGTAATGGTTGGTATGTTATCAATAACATTATCTTTTAGCTCCTCTATAATTGCAGAATCGCGTTTCGGAATTGAATCCGTAATATTTATCTTAATTGAATCTTGCTGTGCATTGGCATGTATTAATGCTAACGCAAAGAGTATGGTTGAAAGCAGGCGTGGCATAGAGTTTTTGTTGGGTTAAAAAACTGATTTCAAATCTAAAAAATATTTTTTTAAAAGCAAAATTTTTATACAAGAAAATATGGAGTGATGTATATTTATACAGCATTTTATTTCAACATGAAAACGACCCTTTTACTAATTGCTTTATTTATTGCCGTAAATTCTTTGGCGCAAAAGCAACAATATAAATCCGCAATAATTGCTTTTTATAATCTTGAAAATTTTTACGATACAGTAAATAATCCAAACATAAATGATGAAGACTTTTTACCAAACGGACCAAAAAATTATAACAGTAAAGTTTATTGGACGAAAGTTGAACATCTTGCAACAGTTATTTCACAAATAGGAACTGATTTTAATCCTGATGGCATTGCAATGATCGGAGTTGCAGAAATAGAAAATGATACAGTATTGAATGATCTTATTCATCACTCTTTATTAAAAGACCGCAATTATAAAATCGTGCATTATGACTCAAGAGATATTCGCGGTATTGATGTTGCTTTTTTATACAACCCAAAATATTTTACAGTAATAAGCAGTAAAAAAATATTTGTGCATTTACCCGAAGGCGCGAAGTCGGCTTATTTTACAAGAGATGTTTTATGGGTGAAGGGAATTTTAAATGGTGATACGGTTCATGTTTTTGTAAATCACTGGCCAAGCCGTGTTGGTGGTGAGCAACGCAGTGCTCCCGGCCGTGCAGCTGCTGCGCAGGTTGATAAGAATTTTATTGATTCAATTGAAGCACATCAACCCAATGCAAAAATTATTGTAATGGGAGATTTGAATGATGATCCAATTAGCCCAAGCATTACAAAAGTTTTAGGTGCAAAAGCAAATATTGAAGATGTAAAACCCGGCGAACTATACAATCCATGGATCAACATGTATAAAAAAGGAATAGGCACACTTGCTTACCAGGATGCGTGGGGTTTGTTCGATCAGATCATGATTACATGTTCATGGCTTGATAAAAATCAAAGCGGTTATTTCTTTTATCAGCAACATATTTTCAATAAAGAATTTATGGTAGAAAATATTGGTAAGTATAAAGGTTATCCTATGCGTACCTGGGATGGAAATGTTTATCGCGGTGGGTACAGCGATCATTTTCCCACTTATATTATACTGCTTAAAAAGTATAAACTTTAAAGCATATTTAAAAAAAAAACTTATGAAACTATTTTACCTGCTGTTGGTTCTTTCTCTTGTAGATTT
>JBDUBY010000059.1:0-9308 GCA_040003735.1 Parafilimonas sp. | reverse complement strand
TGTAAATATTCGAATTTTGCAACTGCACCTTTTAATAAAAAGAATAAGCTGCGCAAACCAAGTACAGCAAAAATATTCGACGTATAAATTACCATTTTATCTCTTGAAATTCCCAGCACGGCAGGAATGGAATCCAGCGCAAACACCAGGTCAATTGAAGCGAGCATCATTACCACAACAAATAAAGTAGTGTACATACGTTTACCATTTTCGGTAATCCAGAATTTACCATTTCCATCGCTGTTAGTAAGTGGAAATATTTTCTTTACAAACTTGTATGCTTTAGATGTTTCAGGATCAAAATTTTCATCATCATTTGATGAAAACATTTTAAAACCTGTGTACAAGAGAAATAAACCAAAAATATAAAGCACCCATTCAAAACGCTGTACCAGTGCCACGCCAACTGTAATAAAGAGAACGCGAAAAACAATTGCCATTAAAATACCAATGAGCAATACACGCGAGTAATATTTCTTTTTAACAGAGAACGCTGTGAAAATAAGAATGAAAACAAAAATATTATCAATGCTTAAACTCCATTCCATTAAATATGCGCTTATGTATTCAAGCGCTGGTTGCTTGCCATCTTCCATCCACACAAAAACAAAAAAAGCAAGTGCAAGAATTACCCAGAAAATAGTTTGCTGCAGTGCTCTTTTAATTGTTACTTCTTTATTTTTTTTGCTTAATAAACCAAGATCAAAGATTAAAGCAAATAAAAGAACAACTCCAAAAACAATATAGGTTATGATTTCTTTTGACATGTGCTGCAATATTACGTTCCAAAACTGTTTTTCCGCTTCCATTGATACATTAAACCAAACAAAATAATAACAGCAATCGGGATAACAATGTTGATGAGCTGCCAGTTTATTTTTTGATCAGCTACCTTTTTTTTATCTAAAAGGCGAAGTGTAAAATCTTTATTACGGCTTTCAAAAATGCCGCTGGTGCTGGTTAAAAAATCAACGCAATTCAAAAAGAATTCACGGTTGGCAAAACGATAATTTTCATAAGGCAACTCTCCCATTGGCAACGCACCGGTGGTTTCACTTACTTCATTCGTAACAATATCGGCATCGCTTATTACAATTTGTTGCGTGTTATTTGTATTGATTGATGCAAATGGTTTTCCTAATGCTTTGCCAACAGAATCTTTTACATCTTGTGTAAGCCGGTTTGTATAAAGTGAATTAAATTTTCCTTCTAATAAAACAGCAACCGGGATATAATGTTCATTATAAGAATTAAAATTTTGTGTGTTGATATCTTCCATAATTTTATTTAGACTTACAATTGCAGGAGAACTTAATAAACGGCTTGATGTATCAGTTGAAAGCAAAATAGTTTTTGTAATGCCCGGCGCTTTTATTGTATCGATGCTTGATGGAAAAATTGATAAAACACGATCTAAATTTTTTGAAACAATATTATTGTTTGGCGATGAAAGAAAAGGGTAATAAGGCCATGGAAAGCGTTGCATTTTCGGGCTGCCGTCAGCATTGTAGCCAGTTACCAATGGAATTTTGCTGCAGTTTAAATCCTGCACCAAATTACCGTTGATGCGCACGCCATATCTAAATAAAATATCATCAAGATTTAAGTTGCGATCGTAGGCAACAAAATCTGCCTGGCTGCGCATTAAACTATCTAATTCAGCATATAATTTATCAATGCACCAAATTATTTTTCCGCCGTGCATTATATACTGATCAAGTTTTAATTTGTCTTCATCAGTAAATGGTTGCGTAGGTTTTACAATTAATAATGTATTGATAATATCAGGATCGATATAAGTTGATTTAAGATCAACCGGCGCGAAACGATAATCATTTACAAGACTTTTTATTAGGTCATTTACATTTTGCGGACTAGCTTCTCCATTACCCAAACAATATGCAACCGTTGGAATATTTTTTCGTGTAAGTTTATCAATTGCATTGGCGAATTTGTATTCGAGTAAAGCCTCTGCTGCATTCAATGTTGCTTCTTTATCTTCCTGCGGTTCATCGTTTACAACATTATAATTTTTGAATACAGTTCTGCTGCTTCTTAAATCAACCGCAACAGGTTTGTAATTTCCATATTCAATAATTGCAGAAGGAATAATTAATTGCTGTGTTGATTTTTCATTGGTTTGTGATATATCACTATTTTGTTCAAACACAACACCTAAACGTTGCAAACTATCGTACAAATTATTTCTGTCACTATCATTTAAATTTTCGCCTGGTTTTTCAAAATGAAAACGAATATTGTTATGACTTAAATCCCTGAATTCAGAAAGCAAATCATTTGTGGCAATACTTAATTTTTTATAATCAGCAGGTAAATCACCGGTAAGAAAAACTGTAATGTTTATGGTTGAATCAATATTTTCTAATAATTTTTTTGTTGATTGATTTAAGCTGAAACGTTTTTCGGCAGTTAAGTCAATACGATAACGCAATAATGTTGATGCGTAAATAACAAGTATCAACACAACAAGCAAAAAAGGCCATTGATATTTTTTTGCTGATATCTTTTTGCGTTCGTTCATCTTTTATCTTAATTCAATATTTCTTTTTGTGATTGCAATAAAAAATATAATAATAGCGAAAAAGTAAATCATATCACGAATATCAATCACACCTTTGCTTATACTTTTATAGTGAAAATTGATGCCGAGCATTTGCACATAATAATCCCAGCCGTTTGTAAAAAAAGGCAGTGGACTTAACGCATCAAATCCTGTATATAAAATTAAACAAACAAATGCGCCACTTATAAAAGCAACCACCGTGTTATTTGTAAAACTGCTGGCGCACAAACCCACTGAAGTAAAAACGGCTCCTAATAAAAACAAGCCAATGTAACTGCCGGTAGTTGCTCCAACATCAATGCCGCCGGCTGCGCTTAAATGCTGCAATGAAAACGCATAAATTGTTGTTGGAATTAATGCAAGCAAAACAATTAATAAAGCGCCAAAGAATTTTCCCCAAACAATTTGTGATGATGTAAGCGGCAATGTTTTTAATATTTCAAATGTGCCGGCTTTGTATTCATCAGCCAAACTCCGCATTGTTATTGTTGGAATTAAAAACAATAAAACCCATGGAGCAAGAGAAAAAAAACCATCAAGTGAAGCATAACCAAAATCAAGCAAACTTGTATTGGGAAAAACAAAAAATATTAATCCATTTAACAAAAGAAAAACAACCAATGCAATATAACCTGTAAGGCTGCTGAAGAATTGATTCCATTCTTTTTTACAGATCATCCACATGCATCAAAACTACTATCTATAAGTTCTTAGCGAAGAAGATTTTTGTAAGGTTTGCTTAAAATAGAAACGTTATTCAAAAAGGATATAAAAGGTAAATATGTTATTAAATCTTTATTAACACTATATTCATGTTTTAAAACTTAAAACCATGGCAATAAAAAAAAGTGCTGCGAAAAAATCGCATCATAAAAAAACATTTTTAGAGAAAGTTGGTAACAAAGCCTCTAACATAAAAGATGATCTTATTGCAGGCAAAGATCATTTGGTAGAAATTGCAGGAGAAGCTTTTGATTCAGTAAAAGAAGGCATACAACATATTACGAAGAAGAAAAAAACCGTAAAAAAATCTGCCAAAAAAACTGTTGCTAAAAAAGCAAAAGTGGCAGCGAAAAAAGTTGTAAAAAAAGCTGCACCTAAAAAAGCTGCAAAGCCAACAGCTAAAAAAGTTGCAAAACGCGCAGTAAAAGAAAGCGCTAAACCTGTTTCAAAAAAACGATAGCATTTTTCAAAAAAAAAAGTATCAATGAATAATTAGCAGAAGCTTTTTATTGTTACTGCATTTTTATAAATACAACAGTTAAATTTTTTAGCAGTAATGCATGAGAAAATATCAATCACTTATTTATTTATTGCTGTTTCAACTCTTTAACCTACCTGGTTTTTGTCAACAATCTTTTGATTCCTCACTTGCGAGAGCCGCATCTGTTTATACAAATTTTGTAAACCAGGGTGCACATATTTATAATGGCAGTGCGTATGTTGATTATGATCACAAAATAAAAGGTAATCCTTTTTTTGAATCTTCTTATTTCAATAATGGAGATGTTGTGTATGATGGCGTTTCATACAAAAATCTAAATATGTTTTATGACATTTTGCATGATGATGTAGTTGTAAAAAATTATAACGATACAGCAATGATCCTGGTGAAAGAAAAAGTTAGTGCGTTCAATTTTTTAAATCACTCTTTTATAAATATTATTGCCGACAGTGTTTTAACAAATGCAAAAACTGCAGGTTTTTATGATGTGCTTTACAACGGAAGCATTAAACTTATTGCCAAAAGAAAAAAAGATATTATTGAAAAAATCAACATGGAAAATTCTGAATCTTTTTTTGTTGAAAAAGATAATTTCTACATTTTAAAAGATGAAGTATTGTACGCAGTAAATGATAAAAATTCTGTTTTAGCTGTATTGAAAGATAAAAAAAATAGCATTGAAAAATTCCTGCATCAATCAAAATTAAAATATAGGAAAAAACCGGAAGAAACTATGATAAAAATTGTTGCTTATTATGATGTGTTAAACAAAGCCAAATGAAAAAACTGCTACTCATTATTTTTTGTGCTGCAGGTTTACAAGTTTCATCTCAAACACTTTTTAATATAGATGCAGATAGCATGCGCTTTGAAACTTTTGCGCATTTAATTGAATCAAACAGCAATTATTTTTTTTATTATGATACGGCGCAGGTAAATAAACTTTCTATAACCATTCACGGAAAAACCCAGTCATTAGAAAATATACTTTCATCCATTTTTAAAAATACAGACCTTCATTTTTCTATTGATGATGAAAACCATGTCTTTGTTACAAACAGTTTTGCCATACAAACAACATTACCGCAGGATTTTTTTAATAAGCAAAACAATAAAGCTGATACATTATTTACAGCACCTCAAATTCAATTAACCGGCAACTCAACCATAAAAGAAAAAGTAAAGGTAGCCGTTGAAAATAAGTTATACGAAATAGGTAACAAAACAGATGAAAGCGTGCAAGGCAAAGCAACCATTTCTGGTTATATACGCGATGCAAAATCAGGTGAACCTGTTATTGGCGCATCAGTTTTAAATGCAGAACAAAATACAGGTGTTACAACAGATCAGTATGGTTATTATAGTTTAACATTACCAAAGAGCAGGCACATTTTAAAAATTACAAGTTTGGGTATGACGGATACGCGCAGGCAAATTGCGGTGTATGCAAACGGCAATTTTAATATTGATATGAATGAGTATATACCAACATTAAAAGATGTAATTGTAAGTGCCGATAAAACAGTAAACGTAAAAAGCACTTTGATGGGCGTGCAGCAATTAACAATAAAAACGATCAAACAAATTCCATCTGTATTTGGCGAAGCAGATGTGTTGCGCGCAATACTTACATTGCCCGGCGTAACTTCTGTTGGCGAAAGCAGTACAGGTTTTAATGTTCGCGGCGGCGCTGCCGATCAGAATCTTATTTTATTTAATGATGCAACGGTGTATAATCCTTCCCATTTTTTTGGTTTCTTTTCTGCGTTCAATCCTGACATTGTAAAAACAGCGGAATTATATAAAAGCAGCATACCCGAAAAATATGGCGGCAGGCTTTCCTCTGTTTTAGATGTTACAGCAAGAGAAGGCAACAAGAAAAAATTTGAAGGTTCAGGCGGCCTCGGACCTATCACTGCAAGAATAAGTATTGAAGGGCCGATTGACAGCGGTAAAACATCTTTTATATTAAGTGCAAGAACAACTTATTCTGATTGGCTGCTGCGTTCCATTCATAATGCTGAATATGGTAACAGTACCGCTGGTTTTACTGATGCAAATCTTATCATCAGCCATGAAATAAATTCAAAAAACAATATTTATATAAGTGCTTATATAAGTAATGACAATTTTAAATTGAACAGCGATACAGAATATACGTACAGCAACCGCAATGCAAACATTAAATGGAAACATATTTTTAATAATAAATTTTCGGGTGTGTTTACCGGCGGTGTGGATCATTACCAGTTTGCAATTGGCAGCACGGTAAACCCGGTAACCGCATACAAGTTTAATTTTGATGTTGACCAGGTTTACGGAAGAGCAGATTTTGATTACGTCATCAACACAAAACATGATGTAGATTTTGGGATTACATCCATGCATTATAAACTACAACCAGGGACGCTTACACCAAACAGCGATCAATCACTGGTAGTAAAAAATACAGTTGGAACGGAACAGGCATTTGAATCCGCAATGTATGCCGGCGATCATATCAATATTTCTAAAAAACTTTCTGCAACAATTGGTGGCAGGCTTTCTGTTTTCAATTATTTGGGGCCGAATACTGTTTACAATTATACTCCTGGCTTACCACGGGAACAATCAACTATACAAGATAGTACGACATACAAAAGTGGTGCTATCATTAAAACATACATGGTGCCTGAAGTAAGGCTTACTGCGCGCTATTCACTCACAGATAATTCATCTGTAAAATTCAGTTACAACACGCAGGCACAATACATTCATACTTTATCAAACACAACAGCAATTTCGCCAACGGATATTTTTAAATTAAGTGATGAAAATATAAAACCACAGAAAGGCGATCAGTTTTCAATTGGCTATTATCACAACTTTAAAGCAAATACAATTGAAACTTCGGTAGAACTTTATTACAGAGATATTAATAATTATCTTGATTATAAAAGTGGAGCAACACTTATATTAAATCATCATATTGAAACAGATATTTTAAATGCAAAAGGCAGAGCTTACGGCGCAGAATTTTTAATAAGAAAAACAGCAGGAAAATTAAACGGCTGGTTAAGCTATACTTATTCACGTACGCAATTAAAAACAGATGACCCTCTTGCAGAAAAACCTGTTAATGGTGGCAATTATTATCCTGCAGATTATGATAAACCAAACGTTGTAAATTTTATCGGCAATTATAAAATCAATCATAGGTTTAGTATTTCACTGAATATAGTTTATAGCAGCGGAAGGCCAATTACGTTACCCATCAGCGAATATTATTATGGTGGCTCTTACCGCGTTTTATATTCTGATAGAAATGCATATAGAATTCCTGATTATTTCCGTTCAGATTTTTCAGTAAACCTTGATGGCAATTATAAAATTCACCAGTTCATTCATAGTTCATGGACGTTTGGCGTATATAATTTTACTTCAAGAAAAAATCCTTATTCAGTTTTCTTCCAGTCGCAAAACGGGCATGTGCAAGGTTACAAATTATCCATTTTGGGCACAGCAATTCCTTTCATCACTTACAATTTTAAATTTTAATGAAAAGATTTCTTTGCCTGTTTATTTTGTTCGCCGGTTGTAAAGAAGCTTACAACCCACACGTAAAAAATGCAGGTTATAATTATCTTGTAGTTGAAGGAAATATCATTGTAGGAAATGACGCTACATCCATTCATTTATCAAGAACAATTACTATAAATGATACAAGCAGATCTCAATCGGAAACTAATGCAACCGTAACAGTAGAAAGTGATAACGGAGATACGTACTCATTAGAAAATCAAAACAATGGTATTTATTCTTCTGCAGCACTAAACATCAGCATAAATAAAAATTATCGTGTACACATTTTTACGGCTGATGGAAAAGAATATGCATCTGATTTTGTGCCCGTAAAACAAACACCGCCAATAGATAGTGTTTCGTGGAAATATGATACAAATAATGGTGTAACCATTTATGCAAATGCACATGACGAAACAAACAACACCCAATATTATCGTTGGGAATTTGCAGAAACATGGAAGCATCATGCTTTTGATTCTTCTGTACTCATTTATGATAATGGTTCAATAAGAAACAGGTTGCCTGGTGAACAGGTTTATGGTTGCTGGAATGTGGTTGCATCAAGTGAAACGTATATTGCTTCAACAGCAGGTCTGTCATCAGATGTTGTGTATGAAAAACCGCTCATTCAAATACCTTATGGCTCAGAAAAAATAAGTGATATATATAGCATAATTGTGTACCAATATGCATTAACAAAAGAAGGTTATGAATTTTGGGATAACCTGAAAAAAAATACAGAAACGCTGGGAAGCATTTTTGATCCGCAGCCATTTACAGAATTTGGTAATATCCATTGTATAACAGATGCAAGTGAGCCCGTGATTGGTTTTATAAGCGCTTGCTCAATTGCACAACAAAGAATTTTTATTAAGTGGGAACAAATCCAATGGCCGCTTCAATCGCTGGGATGTATGGATGAATTGATTTCGCCTGATAAGGTTAAGGAAACTTTTGCAAGCGGTTCCCTTTCGCCTGTAGGTTATGGTTCTAACCCACCCGGCAGTATTTTTGGCGATGCAGCGGAGTGCGTTGATTGCAGATTAAATGGTGGCGGCACAACGGTTAAACCATCTTATATGCCTTAATACTTTCATAAGCATGTTGCACAAAAATTTACATAGATTTCCTTTCTTATTGATAATAAGCATTGTCTCATTCAATGCATTTGCACAACAGCAAACAGCAATTAGTTTAAATGATTTTAATGTATTAAAAGATCAGCCGCTGCAAGAAAAAATTTTCGCTCATACAGATAAAGATTTTTATCTCGCCGGCGAAATTCTTTGGTTTAAATTATACGATGTTTCTGCAGATTCGTTGAAGCCTTTAAACCTTAGTAAAATTGCTTATGTTGAAATTTTAAATACGCAGCAGAAACCGGTTTTGCAGGCAACAATTGCTTTGAACAACGGCAGTGGAAATGGTTCATTGTATTTACCTTCTTCCGTTACTTCGGGTAATTATATTTTTCGTGCTTATACAAATTGGATGAAAAATTTTAATGCTGATAAATATTTTCAAAAAACAATTACTATCGTAAATACATTAACACCGATTACAAAAACAGCAGAAGAAGATTCTGATAATTATGAAATTAATTTTTTCCCTGAAGGCGGAAATCTTGTTGCTAATTTAGAAAGCAAACTTGGTTTTAAAGTAATTGACAAATACGGCAACGGCGTTAATTGCAAAGGAAAAATTGTTGATGAAAATAATCAACCTATAACTTCTTTCAGCAGTTTGAAATTTGGAATGGGTTCTTTTTATTTTATGCCTGAAAACAATCATACTTATAATGCAATCATAAACATCAATAATAAAACTATTACAAAACAATTGCCTGCAGTTAACAGTAAAGGTTATGTAATGCATGTTTCAAATGCTGATGGAAAGCAAGTAACAGTTTCTGTACAATCAAATACAAATCAGCAA
>JBDUBY010000380.1:0-9311 GCA_040003735.1 Parafilimonas sp. | reverse complement strand
CGACAGCAAATATGTTTGGCATCCTTTCACACAACAAAAAAATATGGCTGCACCAATTGCCATTACAAAAGCGCAAGGAAGCTTTTTATATGATGAAAATGGCAACGCATATTTAGATGCCATTAGTAGTTGGTGGGTTAATGTTCATGGTCATGCACATCCATACATTGCTCAAAGAATTTACGAACAGGCACTACAGTTAGAACATATCATTTTTGCAGGCTTTACACATGAGCCTGCAGTTGCGTTAGCGGAAAGATTAATAAAAATCTTACCTGGAAATTTTTCTAAAATATTTTATAGCGATGATGGTTCTACATCAACAGAAGTAGCTATAAAAATGGCGATACAATATTGGTGGAATGTTCGGTCAACGGTTGACGGTCAACAGTCAGCAGAAAAGAAAAATAAAATTTTAGCTTTTAATAACTCTTATCATGGAGATACGTTTGGCGCAATGAGTGTAAGCGACAGAAGTGTTTTTACTCTGGCTTTTCACGATGTATTGTTAGATGTAATTTTTATTGATACACCGGATGAAAATAACATTGAATCAATAAAAAAAGAAATAGCAAAACATGAAAATTCAATCGCGGCTTTTATTTACGAACCACTTGTTCAAGGCGCTGGTGGAATGAAAATGTATAATCCTGTTTTAATGGATGAATTATTAATGTTCATCAAACAAAAAAAAATTATTTGTATTGCTGATGAAGTAATGACGGGCTTTGGAAGAACAGGAAAAATGTTTGCTTCAGAATATTTACAAACAAAGCCTGATATAATGTGTTTGAGCAAAGGTTTAACCGGCGGTACCATGGCTTTAGGTGCAACAGCATGCACAGAAAATATTTACCAGGCTTTTGTAAATGATAATGCGCAAAAAACTTTTTTTCATGGACATTCGTTTACAGCAAACCCAATTGCTTGTGCTGCCGCAAATGCAAGCCTTGATTTGTTTGAACAAAATAATACACTCGCCAATGGCTCACGCATCATCAAAAAAAATATTGCTTTTGCACAACAGTTAAGGCAATTAAACGGAATAAAAAATGTGCGCTCATTAGGAACTATTCTTGCATTTGAAATTGATAAAGGTGAAGATGTTTATTTAAATATAATCAGCACAACAATAACAAAAACTGCTCTGGAAAAAGGAGTTTATTTAAGACCGCTTGGCAACACCGTTTATATCATGCCACCATATTGCATTACTGATGAAGAGTTGGATAAAATTTACACAGTATTGCTTGAAGTAATTTGATCATTTTTCACAAACCTTTTTTAGCTTACCTAAACTAACTTCCATAGAAGGGCCATAAACTTTATCGTACAACATTGCTCCTAATCTATCCCATGGATACCAGCTAAGTTGCTGCTGAAAACTCCAGTTAACAACCGTAACATTAGTTGAAGAATCATAATACAAATCAAGACGGTTTAGTTGTTCTTTTGTGCTTTCCCCCTGCCATAAAGTGATTATATATTTAGGATCATTATTAAGAACAGTAACTGTATAAGTGCCTAAAATAATTTTTGAGTTTTTTTGATTTGCAGTTGCTGTAAGCTGTTTAAAATAAGCAGTGTCAGCACCGTTGATCCAATATTTCCACTTTAGAGGATTATTTGTATAAAACCTTACAGAATCAACCGGTGCTTCAATTTCAACGGAACGGCCAACCGTTACAGAAGACGGCATTAATAAACCTATAGCGGTTAATAAAATAAATAAAGCAAGTAATCCAATTATTAAAGCTTTTATATAGCGCATAACTAAAAACTGCAAAGTAGTAGCGAATTTTATTAAAATTCGTTCTGATAAAATAAATTAACCTGCTTGTACAAAAGTTTTTTTTACTTGTTGAATTATTAAACCAAACAGTATTACGGATACAGCGCCGATTACATTCAACCATAAAAATCCTAAACCGATAGTGTTGTTGTTATCAAGAATAAACAATGCAATAATGATGATTTCTGAAATAATTGCTGATATAAAAACAGCGCTGCCACCAATTCTTTTTATGTAAAATGCAACCAGGAAAATGCCAAGTATAACACCATAAAACAATGAGCCAAGTATATTTACTGCTTCAATCAAACTGCCCATCCTGTTTGCAAATTCTGCAATAATAATACAAAAGATTCCCCAGCATAATGTAAGCCATTTTGATATTTTATAATGATGTTCCTGGTGTTGATCATGTTGCTTATCTTTTTTAAATCGCATATAAAAATCAATGATGGTACAACTTGCCAAAGAGTTTAAGGCGGCCGCAATAGAACTCCATGAAGCAAGAAAAATAACTGCGATCAACAAACCAATCAAACCTTTTGGTAAATTATCAATCACAAAACGAAGAAAAATATAATTGGTATCATTAGTATCTGCTGAAGGATCTGCTTTTTGCAAAACAGATTTATACTGATTGCGCAAATCGCTTGCTTCAGTATTAAGTTTTCCTATCTGTTGTTTTAATTCTTCAGTTGATGATGTATTATTAGCCCGCAAAGCATCTATGTAATTTATGGCTGTTTTTTTCTGTTCAGCATTTACTGCATTGAATTCATTATTGATTTCTTTTAATGAATCGTTATAAGCTGAAGCATATACTTTTTCCTGCGCAGCTTTATTAAAAAAAACAGGTGAAGGCTGGAACTGGTAATAAACAAAAAGCAACGCTCCTAACAAAAGAATTAAAAACTGCATCGGCACTTTTATCAGGCCATTCATTAATAAACTCAGTTTGCTTTGCGTACTGTTTTTTGCAGTAAGATATCTTCCAACCTGGCTATGATCTGTTCCAAAATAACTAAGCGCTAAAAAAAAGCCACCAATAACTCCGCTTATAATATTGTATTTATCCTTCCATTCAAAACCATTCTTATTAAAACCGGTTGTAATTACATTCAGTTTTCCCGATGCGCCGCTAATTTTTAATGCATCTGTAAACCTGATATTTGCCGGCAGCAAATGAACAATATAGTAACCGGCAATACACATGGAAACGATAATAATTATTAATTGTAATTGCTGCGTATAAGCAACGGCTTTTGCGCCACCGCTAACTGTATAAATTATCAGCACACCGCCCATTAAAATGTTGGTGTAAAAAATATTCCAGCCAAATAATGATGACAAAATTATTGATGGTGCATACACGCTTATACCTGTAGAAAATCCGCGTGATAAAAGAAATAATGCAGCAGTAAAAGTTCTTGTTTTAAGATCGAAACGTTGTTCTAAAAACTCGTAAGGCGTAAACACTTTTAACTTAGAAAAAACCGGAACAAATGTTATGCATAAAACAACCATCGCCAAAGGCAAACCAAAATAATATTGCACAAAACGCATCCCATCAGTAAACGCTTGTCCGGGTGCAGAAAGAAAAGTAATAGCACTCGCCTGTGTACCCATAATGCTCAGCAACACCAACCACCACGGCATGCTTCTATTATCCAAAAAATAACCTTCAAGATTATGGCTGGTGCGGCTTTTATATAAACCATACACAACAATAATTAACAACGTTGCAATCAATACTATCCAATCAATAGTACTCATGAAAAATAATGTGTAAACCAGGTGAAGAAGATGATAAGCAATATCAAAACAACAATTATTAAAATATACCAGGCACGCCAGCTTTTGAATAATGGTATTTTGTCTCTTGTATGCAAGCGGTTAAATTACGCGTTAAAGCAATAAAATAAAAAAATGTTTAGCTGTAAATGATAAGTGGAAAATTCTGCGTTTGTAATGTTTATAAATTACAAGTACATCAATTTTTAATAAGAATTTTTGTTTGCCAGCTTAGTACTTTGTGGCATCACGGTGCAGCCGGTCTTCGAACTTGATTCGGAGATCACTCCCTTGTACAATTATTTTTATAGCATCTTATGACGTTACTATTAATTGCCATCAAATAAAAGTTGATTACATTTTTGTTTGTCCACCTCTTTTTAATGCTTCAGTTCCAAATTGCATTAACACATTGGCTGGTATATAACCTGCAGTTACTAATACAGGTTTGCCTGTTGAATCAGCAACAATTAAAGTTGGATAACCTTCAATAGAATATTGCTGGGCAAGTTGCGGACCAACACCTTTTTCACCATCAATAGAAACACTTATAAAATTCTTATTAAAAAAATCACCAACAGAGGAATCTGTAAACGTGTATTGTTTCAGCATTTTGCAAGGGCCACACCATGTTGCATAAATATCAATAAAAACAAGTTTGTTTTGATCTTTTGCAGTTTTTAAAGCCTGGTTCCAATCATCTTCGATAAAATGAATTCCTTTTTTTATAGGTTCTTTAGGTACTTCAGCTTTTACAACTGGGTTTTCTTTTGCAGTTGATGACACATGGCAAGCAGCATAAGAAAACGCTGCACTAATGATAAGAAGTTGTATAAATTTCATTTCATTAAATATACAACGAAATAAAAATTAAATATTGAGAAGGAAAAGCTAATTAAGTGTGAGGCTATCTTCTGTCTTGGCAAGATTAGGCATCATAATTCTAAAAACCGTACCTGAACCATAAGTTGAGCTTACAGAAATTTCACCGCCAATTCTTGACAATGCTTCTTTAACAATATATAATCCGATACCAAGCCCGTTTACATGCGTTGTACCCCGGAAAAACATTTTGAAAATATTATTTAAATGTTCCTCAACAATGCCAATGCCATTATCTTCAATTTCTATCTGCGCTTTATATTCATCTATTTTAACAGACACATTTACTTTAGGATGTTCAGAAGTTGGCTTTTGATATTTTACTGCATTAGAAATTAGATTATCAACAATAATTGAAATGCGGAAAGAATCATTTAAAAATTTTACAGGCTGATCAACACTGAGGTTAAATTCAACCGAAGGTCTTTGCATTTTGCATATTTCAATGCTTTCTCTAAGCATATCTTTAAAATCTATTTCAACTAATTCTTCATCAACTCTTATGCTTTTATAATATTCTATAATTTTTTGAATAAAGATGTCCATTTTATTCATGCACGTTTCTATCATACCCATGTAATTATTTGGGTCTGTTACGGAGTTTTCCATACGTGCGAGATTCAAAATACCCATTACAGAAGCAAGCGGAGAACGCAGATCGTGCGATGTACTATACACAAAACGGTTGAGCTCATCATTCGTTCTTTCAAGCTCGCTTATTTTTCGTTTTAACTGCAGACGGGTTGAATACAATTCATAGGCATTTTGAACGGCATTTTGCAATTCAAATTCATCCCACGGTTTTTTTACATAGCGAAATATTTCGCCTTTGTTGATTGCATCAATAATTGCTTCTGCATCAGTATAACCTGTAAGTAAAATACGAACAGGCTGCGGGAAGGCTTTGCGAACCACCTGGAAAAATTCAACACCGGTTGAATGCGGCATACGCTGATCGCAAATAATTACCTGGATGTCTTTTTCATCATTGAGTATATTCATGCCTTCGGCGCCTGAAGAAGCAATAAAGATTTTGTACTTGCGTCTAAAAGCTGCCTGAAATGAGAGCAAATTGTTGACCTCATCATCAATGTATAAAACTCTGATTTTTTTGTCTTCGGATAACATATATGGCTTTTCAGATTAGCACCAGGATTTAATCTACTCCCTGATACTTATGTGGTAAAGTTATTATAAATTCGGCTCCCTCATTTGGAGCAGTGATAATATTTATTTTGCCTGCGTGTTTTTGAATTATTTTAAATACAATCGCCATTCCTAAACCGGTTCCTTCGCCTACATCTTTTGTTGTAAAGAACGGCTCAAAAATACGGTGCTTTACGTCTTCGGTCATACCGGGGCCTGTATCTTTTATTGAAATTTCAATTTGATTATCTTCTATATCTCTTGTTTTTATAATAATACTTTCATCGTCAGTCTTTTCCGGTTTCGATTTAATGGCCTGAATAGCATTTGTAATGATATTCATAAAAACCTGGTTTAATTTTCCCGGGAAACATTCTACTTCACTATTCCCATTAAATTCTTTAACCAACTTTATATTATAAGGGATGCTATTTTTCAGCAATACAATGGTTGATAAAATACCATCATGAACGTTTACGGTTTTAAGCGCAGCTTCATCAATTCTGCTAAAAGTGCGAAGTCCTCTTACAATTTCTGCAGTTCGCTCTGCTCCCTCTTCAATACCAATTATCAAACTATCTATTTCTTTTCTTATAAATGGAACATCCATATCTTCTTTTAATTCTTGTATAGCGCTAAGCTTTTCTTTATATCCATTGTAGTCTTTAACTGTGTGTAGTTCATCATAAGCATTAAGCACTTCCATCAAATCTTTCACATCAAGCCGCAATGGGTTAATGTTGGATTTTACAAAATTTATTGGGTTATTAATTTCATGTGCAATGCCTGCAGTAAGTTGACCAAGTGATGCCATCTTTTCGGCTTCTACTAATTGTGTTTGTGTATCTTTTAAATTATTAAGTGCATCATTTAAATGAACATTTACTGTTTGCAATTCATTAGTGCGTAATGCTACCTTTTTTTCAAGCATTATATTTTGTTCGCTAACCAATTGCTCGTTTTCTCTTGCCTGTTGCAATGCTTGTGCCTGCGATTGCTCTTTTTCTTTTTTCAACACATTGATTCTATCTGCGAGGGCAATAGATAGCAAAACAGTTTCTATTGCAGAGCCCACGTACAGAATATAATTAGTGAAAGGATTTGCAGGAACTAAATTGAAATTTCTTAAGCCTAATATTATCAATCCTGCTAAAAATACAATCCACGAAACGGCATAATAAAATGCAGGGCGATAACCCTTAAGCATAATAATTACAGCAGAAGTAATAATAAGAACGCCAACCAACACTACGCTGGCACTTAAAATGGTATAACTGATTTGGTTATTATGTAGAAGGCTAAAAATTATTGAAACGAAACTTAAAAATATTGTTAGCAATAATAGTTTATGAAATAGCGGAGTGTAAAATTTAGTTCTCAAAAATTGAATGGAAAACAACACGCCAAAAATTGTTGCTAAATCAGAAGTAACAGGAACTACATAATAGTTTAATGCAGGATAAGATAACCAAAAAAACTTGAATGTATATCCCGCAAGTGCAAATTGTGCCAGGCCTAAAAAGAATATATAAAGGATATACACTAAATAATTTCTATCACCCGTTGCAAAGAATAAGAAAAGATTGTATAGAAATACTACTATTAAAATTCCAAAATAAACAGATACCGTAAATAATTGATTTCGGGACAGGCTTAAAACTGAACTGTACTTACCGATGTAAGTATTTAGAACAAGAGGATGATAACTTTGAATATGAACATAATATGTAGCACTGCTGTCTTTTTGTAATGGCAGATTCACCAAATAGTTTGGCAGTGAATTGTCAGGTAAATGCAGAGTTGCGTTGCCATCAGTATAAACACGAACTAATTTTCCATTAACTTCTTTGTAGAAATTAATATAAGAAACATTAAAATATTCAAGATAGAAATATAAGTTTTTTACGTTGGTTTGATTGGATAGAGAAAAACGCAGCCAGAGGTTTATATCAGGAGTAGAAAATACCGGTATTGCCTGACTGTTTTTCCGAAACGATGAGGCACTGATAACATTGGAAGAATCGTATTTGTTATTGGGATTGTCGAGAATTTCGAAATAGTTTCCAGCTTCAATTACAGATGAATTGTTATTGTAAACAATGATATTGCCAGCTACAGCTTTAGCAACAAATGCACAAAAAAACAAAAAAGTAAAAAGTATATTTTTAACCATTGGATATTACCAGATATAAGGAATTAGTTTTTTCACATGGACACTATATTGACTGTATTCTTCGCCAAAAAATGAATTAAGCAATTTTTCTTCGGTATTAATACGTACTACATACGCAATTGTAAGCAAAATTATTGTAGTAAACAAAGTAACTATATTGTTTAAGAATACTGGAACGCCTGCCATTACAATAATTGCACCCAGGTAAGATGGATGCCTAACGATAGAGTAAGGCCCGGTTTTAATAAGAATATGCTGATTAGTAGCTCTTGCTGTGGCAGTAAAATATTTGCCTAATGTGGTTATCGAATAAACCCGGAACACAATGCCGCTGCATATCATTAGTATTCCTAAAGCAGTAAAAACAACATTTGATGGACGGTTATTAAAATATGCCCATTCAACTAAAGAAGAACTAACGCTTATAATAGATACCAACAATATAATTACAATAGAAAAGCGATCGGTTGTTTTATTGGTAACAGTTTCCTGAATGCTAAAAGCAGGTTGCGTTAAGAACATGGCAAGGGCACCGACTAGAATAAAAATGGGTTTAAAGGATAATAATAATTCAGGTTTAAAAAGTAAGGGCAAAATATTCATGAAAAAAACAAAAACAATTGTTGAAACTATTTTTCGCATAACAGGATAATGATTTATACTATCTTAAATTCATCTTTAATCAAACCTTTAATCTCAAGTTCGTAATTCACTTTTACAACTATATTTTTGAAAGGAGATTTTTCTTCATTAATGCAACATAAGTTATCTCGTAACCAAAGCATTTTTTCTCTTTCCCTTGGATGTGCATTATTTAAAGTATGAGGATCTTCCAAAAAAACGGCCGTTGCAAGCAAATCAAGTTTCGGATAATAAAATGTACCCGAATTACCAACTTTGGTGAATGGCCTGCTGCCAATCCATTGGTTAAACCTGAGCGTAGCAGGCGAACATAATGAAAACAATGAGTCAAATCCTAATTGTTCAATGATAACTATGGCAGCTCTTGATGGAAAATAACTTCCTATTCCTAACCCTGCAACTTCTATCGAATTCCATAACCCGCACAATTCACCTGTTCCATTCTGAGCATAAAATTTTACATATTCATATACTCTTGGGTCCATTTCGCCGGTGGCAACTTCAATTGGTAAAGGATATTTGCCATCCGCAGCATGCACACGTGCGCCACCATATAATTTTGTTCTGTCTAACGATTCAACAACTATTACAAAAACGGAAGGGCTATACATCCATTCAACAACCGAAGAAGTGACGTTGTAAATTCCATGATTTTCAAGCACCTTTTGATGACCTAATATAAACTTTAAACATGTTTCACTATCATCAATAGCTCTAAAAGCTCTTATTCTTACTTCTGTATCCATTCAATAGAATTATGCTCTAAGCATTAAAGTAAAATAATTTCACATAAGACGGATTAGACATTTCCGGTACGGTTACAAGAGGGTAAATTAATAACATTCTTCTATACTAATAAAATTTTTAATGTTTTAATTATTCTAA
>JBDUBY010000278.1:0-9345 GCA_040003735.1 Parafilimonas sp. | reverse complement strand
ATTGCATTGCAAAAAGATGGTAAAATAATTACAGGTGGTTATCAATTTACTGATGCTAATAATGAACACTTTTTAGTTAACCGTTATAATATAGATGGCACAATTGATTCAGGTTTTGGAGATGACGGATCCGAAATAACAAAAATGAATAGGACAGATGCTGTTAACAGTATAATAATCCAGAAAAACGGAAAGATTATATTGATTGGATCTGCAACAAGCGATATAACCGGTTCCTTGGAATATCAAGTTGCGCTTGCAAGGTATTTTGGAGATTCCACCAAAAAACAAATCATCGTTCAAAAGATTAAACATTATTTAGAAACACATAATGCACAAGCAAGCACGATAACAAGTAATGTTTTTATTTCTCCAAACCCTGCGCAAAACAATTTGCATGTAACAGGCTTATCAGCAAATTCAAAACTTACTGTTGTTGATTTTGCAGGTAATGTAAAACTGCAGGCGGTTTCAAATAACAATTCTTACAACTTAAATATTGCTTCATTACAAGCAGGCAATTATTTATTAAAAATTGAAACAAAAGATGCTATAATTACAAAGCAGTTTGTGAAAGAATAAAATATAATTAAGCAAGTCTTATCATAAAAAAGAATGCCCGGCTGTCCGGGCATTTCTTGTTACTTACCAATATAAATTATTAAACATTTTCTTCAACAGGCGCATTAAATTTTTTGCGAATGATATTTAGTGCGGCACCAGCTTTAAACCATTCAATCTGCTGTTCATTATAAGTATGATTTACTTCAATGGTTTCAGATTCACCATCGTTATGATGTATGATGATATTAAGCGGAACGTTCGGCGCAAATTCTTTGAGACCAATAATATCAAACGTATCATCTTCCAGAATTTTATCGTAATCATCTTTGTTAGCAAAAGTTAATCCAAGCATTCCCTGTTTCTTTAAATTGGTTTCATGAATGCGGGCAAAGCTTTTTACAACAATTGCTCTCACACCAAGAAATCTTGGTTCCATCGCAGCATGTTCGCGGGAACTTCCTTCACCATAATTTTCATCACCTACTACAATAGTTCCAATACCCGCAGCTTTATATGCACGTTGTGTTGCAGGAACGGAACCATATTCACCTGTTAATTGATTCTTTACAGAATCTGTTTGATTATTGAAATAATTGATGGCACCAATTAAAAGATTGTTGGAAATATTATCTAGATGGCCGCGATATTTTAACCATGGACCAGCCATAGAAATATGATCTGTTGTACATTTTCCTTTTGCTTTTATAAGCAGCTTTAAACTTTTAATATCTGTTCCTTCCCATGCAGGAAATGGAGCAAGTAATTGCAGGCGGGAAGAATTTGGATCAACAGCAACTTGTATATAACTGCCATCTTCTGCAGGCGCCTGGAAACCCGGATCATCAACCGCAAAACCTTTTGGCGGTAATTCATAACCATGCGGCTCGCTTAATTTTACCTCTTCGCCTTTATTGTTTTTTAAAGTATCAGTTAAAGGATTGAATGCAATCGTGCCTGCCATTGCCATTGCCGTAACTACTTCGGGCGATGCTACAAAGGCATGTGTTGAAGCCAGCCCATCATTACGCTTTGCAAAATTTCTGTTGAATGATGTAATAATAGTATTCTTTCGCTGCGGATCATCAATATGCCTTGCCCATTGACCAATACAAGGCCCGCAGGCATTTGCTAAAACGATACCACCAACGCTTTCAAAATCATTTATAAAACCATCCCTTTCTATTGTAAAACGAACCTGCTCAGAGCCTGGTGTTATTGTAAACTCACTGTTTGTTTTCAAACCTTTGCTTACAGCATCTTTTACAATAGAAGCAGAGCGGCTGATATCTTCATAAGAAGAATTGGTGCAACTGCCAATTAATGCAACTTCAAGTTTTGCAGGCCAGCCATTTTTTGCAACAGCTTCTTTCATTTTTGAAATAGGCGTTGCAAGATCTGGAGTAAAAGGTCCATTTACATAAGGTTCTAAAGTACTTAAATCCAATTCAAGTACCTGGTCATAATATTTTTCAGGTGATTCATATACTTCAGCGTCAGGACGTAAATGTTCTCTTACGCCATTTGCTAATTCCGCAACATCTGCTCTTGCTGTCGATTTAAGATAAGCAGCCATTTTATCATCATAAGTAAACAAAGAACATGTTGCGCCAATTTCCGCACCCATGTTACAAATTGTTCCTTTGCCTGTTGCGCTTAAACTATCGGCGCCATCGCCAAAATATTCAACGATTGCACCGGTTCCACCCTTTACCGTTAATTGACCGGCAACCCAAAGAATAATATCTTTTGCACTTGTCCAGCCACTTAATTTGCCGGTTAGTTTTATACCAATAAGTTTGGGCCATTTTAATTCCCAGGGTAAACCAGCCATAACATCGCAGGCATCTGCGCCGCCAACACCAATGGCAATCATTCCGAGGCCACCGGCGTTAGGCGTGTGGCTATCTGTACCTATCATCATACCACCGGGAAAAGCATAGTTCTCTAATACAACCTGGTGAATAATTCCTGCGCCTGGTTTCCAGAAACCAATACCATATTTATCAGAAACAGAAGCCAAAAAATCATACACTTCTTTATTTACATTCAGCGCAATTGCAAGGTCTTCTTTAGCACCAACTTTTGCCTGTATTAAATGATCGCAATGCACGGTTGAGGGCACTGCAACTTTTGGCCTGCCTGCCTGCATAAATTGCAGTAGTGCCATTTGCGCCGTAGCATCCTGCATGGCAACACGATCAGGCGAAAAATTTACATAGTTTTTTCCACGTTCAAAAACCTGGGGTGTTTGCTCAGTAAAAAGATGCGCGTATAAAATTTTTTCTGCTAATGTTAATGGGCGCTCAAGTAATTTACGTGCAGCAGAAATTTTTGAAGGCATTTCGCTGTACACTTTTTTAATCATTTCTATGTCAAAAGCCATTTTGTATATTTTAAATGATGCTAAAAAAATTGAGGCAGGTATAATTGAACTATTTTTAAGAACTTGTGCAAATTTACATGTGAATAATTTAAAATGAAAATGAACAGGCTAAAAAGAAGATATTAAGTGTAATACAAAAAATATTTTTTTAAATTGCGTTTATGTACAAACTGAAACAGCTTATAGAGTGGAGGGCTTTTGGGGTTTGTGAGCCTTTAGGTGAAAAACTGGGAATATCAACAAGCCGCATAAGAATGTGGTTTATTTATATTTCTTTTCTTACCATGGGCTCGCCAGTAATCATTTACATGATAATGGCGTTTTGGTTAAACATAAAAAAGTATATACTTTCCGCGAAGCGTAATCCGTTCAAATACCTATAACAAAATCGCTCCACTTGATAAAAATAGAATATACCCACTCTACTTATAACGATCTTTTTCAGACCATATCGAAGCAACTACATTTAAAAGTAAAAGATAATGTAGGTACAGTTCCACCATCATTAGGAGAAGGATTTATACAGCTTATAACCCTGTATAACGGATTAGAAATAATGATTTTTGATTACCTGCTTAATGAAGATGTACTTTATTACAGAAAAAAATCTGTACGAGATATTTACGTAATGCGTTTAGATGATACCTCAGATCAGAAAGAGGAAGTAAAATCAGCGCTTTTCTTTTCTCATATAAGCAAAGAATTGTACTATATGACGCCGGCAAATAGCCGTTCAAAAAATATATATTTATCATTTACAAAAGAATGGCTCTTTGAATTTTTAGTGAATGAGCCGCAGGGTGAAATGTTATTTACGAATGTGCTGATGAAAGCGCCAATGTATTATTACGAGATCATAGATTCAGAATATAGAAGGCTGATGCAGGATATTATGCAGGCAAAAAATGATCTTACTTTAGGCAGGCTTAAAATGTACAATCGTGTAATGGTGGTGCTTGAAAGATTTTTTGTAAGATACTATCGCAAGATTTCAGAAACACATCGCCACTTTAAAATTTCGTCTGATGAAATGCAACGACTGAAAACAGTGGAGTCAGAAATTTTAAAAGATTTTTCTTATACGCCGCCAAACATAAACCAGCTTTCACGCATGGCGGCTATGAGCCCTTCAAAACTGAAGCTTGTTTTTAAAGAAGTTTTCGGAATGCCTATTTATCAATATTACCAAAAGCATCGCCTGCAAAAAGGCAAAGCAATGCTCATCACAAGAAAATATACCATAAAGCAAGTAGCTGCTGAACTTGGATATATTCATGTAAAAGATTTCAGCAGGGCGTTTCAAAAACATTTCGATCAATTACCAGAAGAAATAATTAATTAGAACATTGTGTACGTAGAATATAATCCATATAATACGAGGAACCTTATGCAGGCAATGGCTAATAGCTGCGGCGTCCGCATTAAAGGCAATAGTTTTTCAATACCATCTCAATTTGGAGAAGGTGAAGTGCGCACTTTCAATTTTAATTCAGGAATTTCTGCTTTAATATCTGAAATGCGTATGACTGAAGAGGTGATTGTAACAAGGCACCAACACGCAAACCTTCAAAACTTTATATTATTATTTCATGAGCAGCTTGAAAAAACAGATAAAAAAGAACCGCAAAAAAATTCATCGGAACCTGCTGCGCTCAGAAACCAGGTTCGTCTTTCATCTTCTTTAATAACTACAGAAGATGAAATTGTACCCTTTAATAAAATACGAAGTGTTGTAGTTATTTTCAATAAATCTGTATTGCTTAATTTTCTTGATTATGAAGTGGTAGAAAAATTTACAAACATCTATTTTTCATTTTATCTTAAAAAAAATTATGTATCTCCGGTTGATGCTGACTACAGAGTTATTTTGCAGGAATTACATCGTGAAGTTGATACACATCCGTTAGTAAATATTTTTACAGAAAACCGAATTTTATTATTGCTTGAAAAATTTCTAAGTGACTTCCTGGTTCAGGATAAACATTCAGGCAAATGGTTGCAGTTTAAAGAAGAAGAAATAGCCCAGCTTGTAAAAGCAGAAACTACATTGCTTGAAGATTTTAGTAAAACGCCTCCAACTATCAACCAGCTTTCGAGATTGTGTACTATGAGCCCAACAAAATTTAAAAATGATTTTAAAGCGTTGTATGGATTACCTGTTTATGAATATTACCAGCAACACAGAATGGCTTATGCACGCTCACTTATCCAGGAAGGAGAATATGCTATAAAAGAAGTTGGCATTATGGTGGGATATAGTAACCTGGGCCATTTTGCGGCCGCATTTAAAAAAGAATTTGCTATGCTGCCAAGTGAGTGGATGCATGCAAACCGAATTCACCCGGATGTAACTAACAATCGTGATGAACCTCCATCATTAGCTTTATAAAGCCATTCTTAGTTTTACAAGCTGTTCAAGCAAATTTTCAATTAGGTTTAGTTGCAACATATTTGCCCCATCGCTTTTAGCTACTGACGGGTTAGGATGAGTTTCAATAAAAATTCCATCCGCACCTGCAGCAATTGAGGCTTTAGCGATAGTACCAATTAATTGAGGATTGCCGCCCGTTACACCACTTGTTTGATTAGGTTGTTGCAGGCTATGCGTGCAATCCATTACAACGGGAACATGATGCTCCTGCATCCATGGAATGTTGCGGTAATCAACCACCAAATCCTGGTAACCAAACGTAGTTCCTCTTTCTGTAAGAATAATTTTATCATTGCCTGTTGATCTAATTTTTTCAACAGCAAATTTCATCGCAGGCCCGCTTAAAAACTGGCCTTTCTTTACATTCACAATTTTTCCTGTATCACCTGCTGCAACTAATAAATCTGTTTGCCTGCATAAAAATGCAGGGATCTGCAATATGTCAATATAATTTGCTGCAACGCTTGTTTCATCATGCGCATGAACATCGCTTGTTACAGGCAACCCAAAATGTTTTCCTGTTTTTTGTAACAGATGCAACGCAGTATCATCGCCAATTCCTGTAAATGAATTTGCGCTTGTACGGTTTGCTTTGCGATAACTTGCTTTAAAAACATATGGAATGCCTAAACGTTTACAAATTGAATAAACTTTATCAGCAACTTCTAAAAGCAATTCTTCATTTTCTACAACACATGGGCCGGCAATAAGAAAGAAATTATTTTCATCGTACTGCTGATTGGCAAAAAGTTCTTTTAAAAAAGATGGTAACATTCAGCGAATGTACGAACCGATTAATTTAATTTTTTTAAACAAGTAGTTTTTGAATGCTCGATTTGAATTATCAAATTAGATTTGCTTTACCAGCCAACTTAGCTCAGGTGGTAGAGCAGCACCCTCGTAATGTGCAGGTCGTCGGTTCGACTCCGATAGTTGGCTCTTTGAAATTTCTTTGCATCTTTTTATATGTAAAAAATGATATTAAGAATCAGCAATAAACTTTGTGTAAAAATTACTTCATTTATCTGCGAACTACCAGGTATGAACCTTTATTTTTGCGCAACATTAAACAAAACAATCTAATGGTTGATGTAATTCTTGGTTTGCAATGGGGCGATGAAGGCAAAGGAAAAATAGTAGACTATTTTGCACCGAATTATGATATAATAGCACGCTTCCAGGGCGGCCCAAATGCAGGACATACTTTGTATGTTGGTGATAAAAAAGTGGTATTGCATCAAATACCTTCAGGTATATTTCATCAGAATACAATAAATATAATTGGCAATGGTGTTGTGCTTGATCCTGTTACTTTAAAAAGAGAATGCGAAACGGTTGCTTCTTTTGGTATTGATGTAAAAAAGAATTTATTTATATCGCAGCGAACTAATTTAATAGTGCCAACGCATCGCGCTTTAGATAAAGCATCAGAAACCTCAAAAGGCGAAAGTAAAATCGGCTCAACTCTTAAAGGTATCGGTCCTTCTTATATGGATAAAACGGGTCGTAATGCTTTGCGTGTAGGCGATATTGCAGATAAATCATTTATTACGCAATACATAAAACTTCGTTTAAAGCACCAAAGATTATTAGATAATTTTCATTTTGCAGAAGATATAACTCAATGGGAAGAAGATTTTTTTGAAGCTGTTGATTTTTTACGAACATTGAATGTTGTAAATGGCGAATATTTCATTAATGAAAAAATAAATGACGGAAAAAAAGTTTTAGCAGAAGGTGCCCAGGGTACAATGCTTGATATAGATTTTGGAACATTTCCTTTTGTAACTTCTTCTAATACTATTTCGGCCGGTGTATGTACCGGGCTCGGTGTTGCGCCACAAAAAATAAAGGAAGTGTTGGGTGTAACAAAAGCTTATTGCACAAGGGTAGGAGGGGGTCCTTTTCCTACAGAATTAAATGACGAAACAGGTGAAGAATTGCGAAAAATAGGAAATGAGTTTGGTGCAACTACAGGCAGGCCGCGCCGTTGCGGATGGATAGATCTTGTAGCTTTAAAATATACGTGTATGCTTAATGGTGTTACAAAAGTAATAATGACAAAGGCTGATGTTTTAGATTCATTTAACGAATTAAATGTTTGTACTAATTACATGATTGATGGAAAGCCAACTGATAAAGTACCTTTCCAGTTAACACAAGTAAAGGCAAAACCTGAATATAAAAACTTTAGTGGATGGAACTGCGATTCAACTGTTTTAAAAAATGGTGATAATTTGCCTGTTGAAATGCAGCGTTATATTTCTTTTATTAATCAATATATAGGCGCTCCCGTAGGTTACGTTTCAAACGGACCACAACGGGAACAGATAATAAAAATTACGGCATAAAAATTTTTTTTGTTGATTGAAAAACTCGTTGAAATTTTACAACTGCTAATCCAAATTGAGTATGGCATCCAAATCAGAAAAAGATAAGAAATCCGGCAACAAACCCGGTGCAGACAAAAACGTTCCTGCAGATAATTCTTCCAAAGCAAAAAGTAAGAAGGAAGATGACAACGATGATGAACTTGAAGATGATGAAGTAAAATCATCTCCGAAAAAATCTGCTCCAAAAACAAAGAAGCAAAAAGGTGATGAAGATAGTGATGACGATGATGATGCAGGTGATGAAGAGCCCGAAGCAGATGATTGGGAAAAACCTGAAGAAGAGGAATGGGATCCTGATTTTAATGAATTTGATGTACCAAAATCAAAAATTAAGAAGTCGTCGGGCGGGAAAAAAGAGACTGAAGAAGAAGAGGATTTTAAATTTGATGATGACTTAAAAGAGTTTGATCTTTTTAATGATTCAGGAAGCTTTGATGATGACGATGATGACGATTTTTAAAACTGTCCATTATACAGATGCAAAGAATTTCAGCATCTTTTTACATTGCTAACATAAAAGCATTTAAAACGCAAATGCTGAACTGGTCAGGCCGGTTCAGCATTTGTTGTTTTATGGATAGTCATAATTATGAAGATAAATATCATAGATATGATTGTCTTGTTGCAGTTGAAAGTTATAAAAGTTTTTCGCCGAACGATGATGTACTTTCTCAACTTGATGCTTTCTATAAAGAAAATAATGATTGGATGTTTGGGCATTTAGGATATGATTTGAAAAACGAAATTGAAAACTTAGAATCAACACATTTTAATAAAGTTCATTTCCCTGATATATTCTTTTTCGTTCCGAAAGTTGTATTAAGCTTGAAAAATAACTGGCTTACTATTCATTCACTTGAAAAGATTCCACAACTGATATTTGATGAAATTAATGCTGAGATTATTCAAAACAACAGCGCATCGCTTAAGCAAAATATTAAGTTGAATAGTGTACTAACCAAACAGGAATATATAGAAATAATAAAAAGATTACAACAACATATTCTTCGCGGAGATTGCTATGAAATAAATTTTTGCCAGGAATTTTTTGCAGAAAATGCTTTTATTAATCCTGTTCTATCTTATAAAAAATTACTTGAAATTTCGCCGACGCCTTTTTCCTGTTTTTATAAATTAGAGAATAAATATTTGTTGTGCGCAAGCCCTGAAAGATTCCTATCTAAGATTAATAATACAATTTTTTCTCAGCCGATAAAAGGAACTGCTTCAAGAAATGCAAATGTTGATTTGGATGCTATCGAAAAAGAAAATTTATATCAAAGCAAAAAAGAAAAAAGCGAGAATGTAATGATCGTTGATCTTGTAAGAAATGATTTAAGCAAAATTTGCGAAGAAGGCTCTGTTGAAACAGAAGAATTATTTAAAATTTATTCTTTTCCGCAAGTGCATCAAATGATATCAACTATAAAAGGAGAATTAAAAAATGATATTTCATTTACGGAAATTATCAGAGCAACTTTTCCAATGGGTTCAATGACCGGTGCGCCTAAACTTAAAGCAATGCAGTTAATTGAACAATATGAAAAAACCAAGCGTCAATTATTTTCCGGAAG
>JBDUBY010000129.1:0-9363 GCA_040003735.1 Parafilimonas sp. | reverse complement strand
TTATTGTTTCGCTTCTGCTTTTCCATGTACCCATCATCCAGCTTGCATACTGAGCATGCGTTATCGTATAAAAAATAATGAATAAAGCAAGCAGCAATAGTTTTTTAGGCATTACGATGGCAATGTTTTTCCGGATCTTTAAGAAAGGTTTCAAAATAATACTAATTGCAAAATGAATTAACGCTATAATAGCTGAATAAAAAAGCAATATTACAACCTTATCTTGTTTGTACTGCGGCGTTTTTTTTCTGTAATAATTTCTTTCTTTTTGATGTTGCTAATAAATGGGATTTGTAAAAGAAATCAATACAGATTCATGCAATTGGATTTATTGTTGCGAGATCAATAAAAGAAGAAAAAAATATAGTGTTGCAATTAAATGGTACAGTGCATTAAAAATATAACTTCATTTAGCAATCAAATCCTCATCTATTTTTTAGGTTACTTAACAGAAAGATGCGGAGAAGAAGGTGAGTGCAAAAGCTATAGTTTAACCTTTAATCCGCCATTAAAAACGAAACCATCAACAGGTGCATAAATATCAGGAAAAACAGGGTTGGTAATTGTGCCTGTATAAATTGAATCAAACTTTGTTTGTCGTGTGTTAGTAAAATTTTCGAAGTTGGCGAAGATGGAAAAATGTTTCCACAGCTTTTCAATCATAATACTTCCGCAAATTTTTAGCGATAAAGAAATAAAGTATTTATTGGCAGCTTAAAACATGGCAGGAAAAAGGAGCAGAATAACAGCAAAGGGGTATCAACAGTTTACTCAATTTTCTCTTTTTTAACTTACCACTGATGAATTGCCAGCTCATCAAACTTTGCTGTTAATTCTGCAGTGTAAAGATGAAATGTTTTTTTAAATCTGCAAATCAAAAAACGGTAATCGTAAAAAATTATACCGCAGGTGCTATTATATAATTCGTATTATAATTTCAACTTATTTCTTATTAAATTTTACAAGGCATTTTTGCTATTGCAATGCAATTGATAAAATATAATACCTTACGTAAAAACTATAATGTGGAAATGATTGGATTTAAAGAAGCACCTGGTGCCTGGGGTACAAATACAGCATGGCATTTATTTGGCCCGGTAGATTTTAATTTAGACCAGGTAATGGCGTTTGCAAATGAACAAAATGATAATTGTATCATTGAAAAACTAAAGTGGGATATACTTGATAAAAACTATTTCAAAGTATATATTAAAAATCAAAATCCTACGTACACTTTTCATATTATATTTTCAACAAAGGATGGCAAGTTGTATAAGCAAACGATTGAATATGATAAAAAAACAATATTGAGCATTGCGACAGAAATATTTATTTAATAATTAACCCGGCGTTGCAATGCAGTTGTATAAATTAAACTAAAAAGGTTCATCACTCTTGCAAAGTGAATTGCTTATGAAATAAGTATGCTGTTCCGAAACATAAAGTTTTCACACATTTGAAAAAGTGAGCAAAACATTAAGGCGTATAATTTGCTGGTATTTCAGGATATAACTTGTTTAAGAGATTCATTGAAATATAAATACCAGTAAGTACCTGTTTATTTCTATGATAAGAATAAACTTATTATTTTGTAAATAATGATATCGCATCAGCACTTATAAAACATGATTCAATCAGAACAATTTGATAAATACACTGTGTTTAACAACTCATCGTGTGTTGTGTACACCTGCGATGCTGAAGGCAGGATAACTAACTATAATGCTAAAGCTGGGGAGCTTTGGGGAATAAAATCAAATTCAAATACCAACGAAAATTTTTGTGAAAACTGGAAATGCCATTATTCAAGTGAGGAGTACGTGCCCCATTTTGATTCACTGCTAGCTCCTTTGGAGTTCAGCAAATTATTGATTCATAATGCGCAGATGGTAATAGAAAGGCCGGGATTACTGCCAATAATAATTAAGGTAAACACAATCCCGATAGAAGATAATCATGGCAATTTAATTGGAACGATTAATTTTTCTTTTTTCGGAGACGATCAAAACAACATGGTAAAAGAACCGGACCTTAAAACAAAAGAGCTGCAAGACCGCAATGTAGAAACCATAGTGGAAAGGCCTGATGGCTCTAGATTCTATGCCAGCGTAAATATTGATCCGCTGTTTGATGAAGATAATAGGATCACAGGCGCTGTAGATGTGTTCCAGGATATAACTTATATTAAACAAGCTGAGTTGGCTTTGAAAGAAAGTGAAGGTCGTTACCACAATCTTATTCAAAGTTTAGATACTCCTTTATATACAACAGATGCAGAGGGAAGGGTAACTATGTTTAATAAAGCTGTGGCTGTACTTTGGGGCAGGGAACCTGCGATAGGTAAGGATATGTGGTGCGGCTCTTATAAAATACTTGCAGTTAATGGAAGCGATATTCCTTTGGCAGAATGTCCGATGGCTGTTTGCTTGCAGCAGCAACGGCCGGTTCATGGTGAAGAAATAATAGTGGTGCGACCTGATGGTTCTTTACGTAATGTAATACCACATCCACAGCCTCTGTTTAATGAATTTGGAAAGATGATTGGTGCAATCAATATGCTGATTGATATTACAGATATGAAACGAACAGAAAATGCTTTACGGGAAAGCGAGAAAAAATACCGTGAGTTAGCAGCGTCGCTTGAAAGAAAAGTGGAAGAAAAAACACTTGACCTTAAAAAGAAGAATAAGCAGCTTGAAAGCAGCGAACTACGATATCATAAAATGATAGAAGAAGTTGAAGATTACGCTATCATTCTGCTTGATAAAGACGGGATTGTTCAAAACTGGAACAAAGGAGCGGAAAAAATAAAAGGATATAAAGAAGAAGAAATTGTTGGCAAAAGTTTCAGTAATTTTTATTTGCCTGCAGACAGGGAAAGTGGCCTTCCGTTTAAATTATTGCAGTTGGCAAGAGATGAAGGAAAAGCAATTCATGAAGGCTGGAGAATGAGAAAAGATGGTAGTACTTTTTGGGGCAGTATTGTTCTTACCGCTTTGCACGACGATCAGGACAGGATATTAGGCTTTTCTAAAGTTACACGTGATCTTACGGAAAGAAAACAGGCAGAAGACAGGTTAAAAGAATACGCCAATCAACTTGAATTTCAAAATAAAGAACTTGAACAGTTTGCTTACGCGGCTTCGCATGATATGAAGGAGCCGTTGCGCAAAATCCAGTTTTACAACGCTGCCGTAATTCAAAACCAGGCTAATGTATTAGATGAAAAATCAAAAGATTTTCTTAGCCGTTCTCTTAATGCAGCCAAGCGGATGAATGATTTGATTGAAGATCTTCTTACCTATTCAACAACTACTTCAAATACATCAAACTTTGAAGAAGTAGATTTGAATGAAGTAGTTGAAGAAATTAAATTGATGCATAAAGAAGAAATAGAACAGGATAAAATTCAGATACCTTCAAATAAACTTCCGGTTATTCATGCTATCCCGTTCCAGATCATACAATTAATGTCAAACCTTATTAATAATTCAGTTAAATATAAACATCCTGACCGTACAGTTTATATTGAAATAAAAGCAAACCTGATCAAAGGCTCTCTTATAAAAGAAGAGAATGTTGAACCTAACAAACAGTATCATCACATTTCTGTAATTGATAATGGTATGGGCTTTGACCCAGACTATTCAGATAAAATATTTAATATTTTTCAACGCTTGCACAGTTTACCTTTTATTAAAGGTTCAGGCATCGGGTTAGCAATTTGCAAAAGGATTGTCCAGAATCATCACGGCTTTATAACTGCAAGCAGTAGAGAAGGTTTTGGAGCGCAGTTCGATATATATTTACCTCAACAGTTATAATTAACTCTTACAATACATAAGCATTTTTTGTGCAACGGCAATAAGGTCAGTCATATTGGTAGGCTTTACAAAATATTCCATTGCGCCGTTTTTAATACATTCACGTACATGAAACGGTGTGTTTGATGTACTCAACATTACTTTAGGAATTTTTTCATACCGCAGGTTTTTACGCATTAAGCAAAGTACTTCCAAACCTGTTAATTCAGGCATATTATAATCAAGCACAATTAAACAGGGAAGTTCATTGTCTGGCTGGTGGCTAAGAAAGTCAATAACGGCTTTTCCATTAATTACTTTGTGTAAACTAGCATCAGGCTTTATGGCTGTAATAGCTTCTTCAATCAATTCCAAATCTTCATAATCGTCATCTGCCATAAGAATTGTAGGCTTGATATTCGCCATTGTATAGATTGTTGCCTCAATATAACAATTTTTATTCATGAAGTACTGGCAGCGTTAGAATAAATATGTATCATCTCACTTTCCAGGTTAAGTTCTTTTTTAAAATGCAGCCCGAGTTTGTTTAAAAGCTTAATTGATTTTGTATTCCCTGGTTTTGTTGTTGCAAGAATTGGATGATGGTTTAATTGCCCGCTCATTATAAAAAGTATTTTTTGCGCCGCTTCGTAAGCATAACCATAACCATTGTACTCAGGCAAAAAAGCAAAGCCAATATCAAAGTAATCAAGATAAGAACGTTTGATAAATGATATAATTCCAACAGGAAGATTTTCGCCTTGTATTCTTACAATCCAATAAAATAAATTTTCAGAAGCTAATATCTTATTTATATAAGCAACCGCTTCTTCTTTTGAATGAACATTTCTGTCTCCAATAAATTTTATCCATCCCTGTGAGTTTAGTAATTGAAGTATAAATTCATGATCTTCCTTCGTCAATAAATTTAATAGAAGCCTGTTTGTTGAAATATTATTTTGCATAGCGTAATATCAAAACTTTTCTTTAAAAATAGTAGCTCTAAAATTTCTAACCAAACTATAAATGCATAATTTATTGCCAGATTATTTTTCTATCTAATTAAGCACATACACTAATTTATGCTGCTGATGGTAAAAGCAATACCTTCATTGTAATGAAACAGTATGATGATGATACGTTGAACGAAATGATTAATGCCTGTAAAGAAGTGACCCGGCAACTGAATTATGTAAAATCCAAAGAAAAAAATAAGCTTCTCGAATTAAAGTCTTACCGCAGGAACGAACTCATTTCAATACGTAAACGTGCCACCACATTGGGATTAACTGAAACTGATCTTGCTAATATTCATCAATACATACACGACAGGAATGATTAGTTGAAAACACTGCTTTTTTTTCAATACGTTATATCAACATCAATAATATTATCTAAAATATATAATGCCCTCTTTACGGGCATTATATGGTTAATTAAATGCAAGTGCTTTGTAAAGTTGCCCGTTAAAATATATATTTAAACAGGTAGCTAAGTGTTTCGCCGAATAAAATTCTTTTGAAATAATACAGCAATCAGCACAAATACTGCAGTGCCGAATAGTACCCATACAATAGGAAAGGGTTCCGCTGAAACATAGAATTTATAAACAGGCGGCAAATGAAATTTACCGGCAAGCCACAAAGCTATAAATGCACCTGTAACACCAAGCACTGCCGATGCGACCCAACCAACATCTTTGTACCCAATAATAAATTGACCTAATGAAGCGAAAATTGCAGCGAGGATTAGCAGGATTAAAATTCCTGTAAATGTCATGGTATAAATTTTCACTAAAAGTAGAAATTAATACCGTTTAAAAGCTAATACAATTTCTTATAAAAAAGATAATTCTATAAATCTTACAAGCTAATCAGCGAATGCATAATACATTCTTCTTTTTAGCCTGAGTGATTCTTCAGCATGTTTTATTTGCTTTATCACATTACAAATATCGGTAGTTGTATTACTGCGATTTAATAATGCGTTGAAATCATTCTTAAGGTAACGGATGTGTTTCTCTAATTGCTCAATGGCTTTGTTCAAATCATTTTTCATAATGGATATTTTATCTAATAACAGCACAAAGCATGTAATTATTATGGCAGTGTCTTTTATGAGTTGCAGAAAATCATTTATTCCTATTTGCCGGATAGGCAACACCTCGCTGGTTTACAGAATTTACCTGGGTATATGGAAACATAGGGTAGCTGCTTTTTTCAATTCCGAAACTGCCTGAGATAGAAAAAGTTTTTGCATCATTTACATACATTAAGCCTACATCAACTCTTGAATACACACCAAAATTATTCTTTTTTATAAAGCTGTTGTTTGCGTTGCCTTTATTAATATCAGTATTTAAAAAAGTATTATTGAAATTGATATAAGCGGGTGCTGCAGTTACACCTGCAAATGCATATACATTATTATTTAACCTGCGGTTCAACTGCAAACCCAACGGTGCAGATAAAACAGTTGCATTACCACCTTTGAAAAACATAAAGCTTGTTGAAACGCCACTGTATGTACTAAGAAACCATTTCTTATTTGGAATACTGTCTTTAAAGCGATTTTGATTTGCGAAATCTGTACGCTGTGTAACATCTGCAAAACGTAAAGGCGCAGCAGTTTGAGCTTTTAAACCTGAAGCAAAAAATAGTATTATTAATAAACAAGTATTACGCATGCATGTGCAAGTTATACAATAAAAATATTTGTCGTGAGCATAATAAAATTATAGCATCAAATATTTTGTTAAGTATGTAAGTATAGTATTAGCACACTTTTTTTTTCAATGGAGGCAACGCATTTTACCTGTTCACCAGTTTACTACTAAAAACCAGCACCGAAATTTTTTTGAATGCGGAAAAAAGGGAAAACAATTTTTACAGTCATAATTTTTATTGTTCTTGTTTGTTTGTGTTACGCATATTATATCTGGAACAAACCTGCAAGAGATGTAACTGAAGAACAGGGAATTTCAATAACTGCCGTTGCCATTTTTGATTCATTCAGCAGCAATGAGCAATCAGCAAATGCACATTTTTTAAATAAAGCAATACAGGTAACAGGCAAAGTTGCGGATGTTAAAAAAAATCAGGCTGGTCAAACAGTTGTTTACCTGCAATCAGGCGATCCTGTGTTTGGCGTCAACTGCACTTTTAAGCAGGAGCCAGGTAGCATCACAAAAGGCAATACGATTACTTTCAAAGGTATTTGTACGGGTTATTTAAGTGATGTGATTTTGAATGAAGGAGTAATCATTAAATAATTTTTATAAAAATAAACTGCAGGTTCCATCAAACTAAACAGATTATACTAACACAATAAACATTTCGATGATTAAAAAAATTGGTTTTACGGCAGCATGTTTTTTTGTCTGCATTATTATTTTCCAGGGATGTTATTATCATAAAGCAGATCAGCAATATCCTTCTACCAACAATGGTTGTGATACAACAGTAGTGCGTTACAGTGTTGAAATAAAATCAATACTGGATGCAAATTGTAAAACTTGTCATGATGGTACAAATTCTATCAGCGGAATTGACCTGTATAATTATTCAACTATTTCATTACTTGCTTTAGATGGCAATTTTACTTATGGTACTTTATTATCAGCAGTAATGCATGTTGGCGGCGCACCAATGATGCCCGAAAATGGCCCGCAGTTACAGGAATGTGATATCAATAAAATTGCTGCATGGGTACATCATGGAGCGCAGGATAATTAATCAATCACTAAAAAATAAAAATGAAGAAGATAATTTTTGTTAACCTTTTTGTTTTCGTTTTGTCAGCAGTTGTATTTAGTCAAACATACATCACGCGAAATGGCAATATTTCTTTCTCATCACATACAGCATTGGAAGATGTAAAGGCACAAAACAATGAAGCAGTAAGCGTGTTAAATGCTGCCACCGGCGATATTGAATTTAAGGTTGCCGTTAAAAGTTTTCACTTTCAAAAAACAGCCATGGAAGAACATTTTAATAATGATGATTATATGGCTTCTGGCAAATATCCAAAAGCAGGTTTTAAAGGAAAGATCGCAAATATTTCATCGGTTAATTTCTCAAAAGATGGAAGTTATAATGTAAGTGTTAGCGGCGATCTTAGCATTCGCGATATAACAAAACCTGTTACTATAACTGGTGTTATCAATGTAAAAAACGGGGCCATAACTGTTACCTCAACATTCAGCATAAAAAGAAAAGATTATAATGTTATCGGCGAAGCTTTTGTTCAGCAGAAACTGGGAGAAGATATTAAGATAGATGTAAACTGTCAATACGATAAACAATAAATTTTATGATGAGAAAAATAAAATTGCTTACACTGTTTGTATTAGTATGTTCAATAAAAGCAATCAGCCAAAACGTGAATCTTGATTCAATGCTTAATACGGAAACAGCAAATAAAGATTCAGCAAAAACACATTATGCAGAAGCTACTTTTAAAAGTACAAGGCTTATAGACGGTCATTCTGTTGAAACCACGCAGGCCGGCGTTCTTGACTTAAAAATATCGCATCGCTTCGGGCAGCTTAACGATGGCTTTTATAATATGTTTGGTTTAGATGTTGCGTCCATCCGCATCGGTATGGATTATGGTTTAACCAACAGGCTTACAATTGGCGGTGGCAGAAGTTCATTCGAAAAACAATATGATGGTTTCTTAAAATATCGCTTGTTAAGGCAATCAACAGATGACAAAAACATGCCTGTATCTGTTACATTGTTGGGCACAGTTATGTTTGAGACAGATACGATTGCTGTTAAATCTGAAAAAAAGATTTCTGTAAAACCTGCAACGTCAGATAAACTTTCTTATGCTTACCAGGTTTTAATTGCAAGAAAGTTCAGCGATGATTTTTCATTGCAGTTAATGCCATCTTTAATACATGAAAATATTGTTGACAGCAGCTTTAACCAGAATAATATTTTAGCAATTGGTGCAGGCGCAAGATTTAAACTTACACCGCGTTCAAGTTTAAACATTGAATATTATTACCAGTTGCCTGGAAGTAAATTGCCGGGCACTTATAACACACTTTCTATCGGTTGGGAAATTGAAACTGCAGGCCATGTTTTTCAATTGCATTTAAGCAACTCAACCGGCATGACGGAAAGAACAGTGATCGCAGAAAACACAGGCCGGTGGAACAAAGGCGATATTCATTTCGGCTTTAATATCTCACGTGTATTTGTGATAAAAAAACCAAAAGATCTTAAGATGTAAATTTATTTTTTATTTACGGGCAGTTGATACTTCGTGGCATCAGAGTGTAGCCTGTCCCGCATTTGATGCGGGATCACTCACTTGTTCTGCAGTATATGATTCAGCATTATTTTATGTTGCATTTTTTTAGCACAGCGTATTAATTTTTTAAGTTTCATATCTTTCATTTTCATAAACCGGCTATCATGAAATTTAAAATTTTTTTATGCTGCATTATATTGTTTGGCTTCCTTCATGCAAATGCACAACAAACAATACAGGAAAAATTAGGTTATGCAAAAGATGCAAAACTTCTTATTCTTCATGCAGATGATTTAGG
>JBDUBY010000328.1:0-2807 GCA_040003735.1 Parafilimonas sp. | reverse complement strand
GAAACACGTGGCAATACAAACCCCTTATTTGTAGTTTCAAGTTCAAGTAAAGAAGCGTTGTTTATAGTGGTGGAGTTATCACCTATTTTAACCTGGGCTTTGGTTGCAAGCTGCATCAGTAGGGCACATGCCAAATAAAAAAATCTGGTTTTCATATTTGTTGGATTATTAGATAAAATTTAAAGCCATACAAATTAAACTATAAATAACAATAAAAGCTCATTTAAATTTGAGCAATTGCTTATAAGGATAGCAGTTTGTCCGAATTTTAAATGCTATAATGATTTTTGAAATCAAGAATTACTTAAGACTTATATCCGGAAGGCGATTGGCCAAATTGCAAGCGTACACTACACTGTTCATTTTTGATACAATTATATTCAACACATTTCCGGCAACCTTTAGTACACAAGCATTTCAACGCTGGCACAAGCATTGAATAACTTGATTCACTAACGAAACATTACATCAATAATAAAAAATATAACTATTATGAAATTATACCTGCCTGTTCTTGCATTCATCTGTTGCAGCATTATGGCAAATGCGCAGTCTGATAAACAGCCTTATCTTGTAAAATCTTTATCAGGCGAATCTATCAGCAGTGCAAAAATTACCGGCTCTGGTGGCAGCATTAATGTTACAGGCGTAAATGCATCTGAAGCAAAGCTTGAAGTATTTGTAACCGCAAACAATAACCAAAACCTTTCTGCAGAAGAATTAAAACAACGGCTTGAAGAATATTACACGCTCGATATTTCTGTAAGCAATCATCAACTTATTGCATCAGTTAAGCAAAAACATATGGTGAATATGAACTGGAAAAGATCTGTGAATGTTTCTTTTAAAGCTTACCTGCCTGTAAATGTTACAACCAACCTTGAAACCAGCGGCGGAAGCATTTCCATTTCAAATCTTAATGGTGAACAAACTTTTAAAACCAGCGGTGGAAGTATATCTGTTGATAATGTAAAAGGTAAAATGAACGGCAGGGGTTCTGGTGGAAGTATCCACATCAGCAATGCTTCAAACGATATTGATGTTGCTACCAGTGGAGGCAGTATTGACGCAAAACAATGCACAGGTGATATAACACTCAAAACATCAGGCGGCTCATTAACATTAAATGATCTCGATGGAACTATCGATGCTGAAACAACCGGAGGCAGCATTGATGGTGACAATATAAAGGGAACGCTTGTTACAGGCACTTCCGGCGGCAGTATTAAATTAAGCGGGTTGTATTGTAGTGTTGAGGCAATAACAAGCGGTGGCGGAATTGAGGCATTTATGAAAGATGCAACAAAACAGGTAAAGCTTAGAAATTCCGGTGGCAGCATTAGCTTGCAGTTACCGGCAAACCAGGGCTATGATCTTGACCTGGCTGGTAACAGGGTTAATATGGAAATGAAAAATTTTAGCGGTTCTGTAGATGAAAAATCTGTAGAAGGTAAACTTAATGGAGGTGGCACACGGATAGACGTACGTTCATCAGGTGGAAAAATTAATGTAAGTTTTGATTAATTCAGTATTGAAACCAAATAAAACAGCTTTATAATTTTTAAAATAAAAATCTTTTATGAAAGAAATAATGTCTTCATTGCTTTTAATGTTTTGTGCCTTTTCTGTAATGGCGCAAAAACAGGGAACTATCAAACCAAGTGGTAATATTATTACAAGAGATGTTAATGTGCATTCTTTTAATTCTATCAGGGCTGAAGGATTGTACGAACTTGTTTTAACGCAGGGTGATAAAGAATCAGTAAAAATAGAAGCGGATGATAACTTGCAGGATCTTTTTAAAGTATCAAATGATGGCAACACGCTTGTTATTGAAATGCCTGATCTAAAAAACAGCAATGTTGATTTCAATGATAAAAATCATGACCATAAACTAAAGCTGAAAGTGTATGTAACTTTTAAACAACTGAATGCGCTTGATGCAGGCATTGTTGGAACTGTTCGCTGTACAACGCCATTAAAAGCTGATGCATTTGATATCAATAGTAAAAGCGTGGGCAATATAGATTTGAAAATAACCACCGGCAAACTTACCATAAGCAATAAAGGCGTTGGCGACATTATACTTGCCGGCAGTGCTGAAAATGCGGTTATTAAGAATAGCGGTGTGGGAAAATTTGATGGCGGGGATTTAGTTGTGCAAACAATGGATATTGATAACTCAGGGGTGGGTAATGCAGAAGTGAATGTTGAAAAAGATTTAAAGGTGAAGCAATCATTTCTTGGAAAAGTAAATAACCGCGGGCATGCAAAAACCGATAAATTGAATGGTGTGGAAATATAATTTATTAACCCTGACTGATAATTTTCTGCAAAGACTTAATGCGTATCGTGGTTGATTATATCTAAGCCGGTATAAACCTTCCGGTGATGCTTTCATTTGATTTTTTTAATCCTGCGGGAATGCCAGCATAAACAACCTCTCCACCTTTATCTCCTGCTTCCGGGCCAAGGTCAATTACCCAGTCTGCAGTTTTTATAACATCCGTGTTGTGTTCAATTACAATAACAGAATGCCCCTGGTTTATTAATGCATTGAAAGAAGCAAGCAATTTTTGTATATCGTGAAAATGCAAACCTGTTGTAGGCTCATCAAAAATAAAAAGTATATGACCACTGCTTTTTCCTTTACCTAAAAAAGATGCGAGCTTTACTCTTTGCGCCTCACCGCCACTTAATGTATCGCTGCTTTGCCCGAGTTTGATATATCCAAGCCCAACTTCCTGTAATGGTTGTAAAGCTTTCGCAAGATTTTTTTCATCCTTAAAAAACTCAATGGCGTCATC
>JBDUBY010000225.1:0-2809 GCA_040003735.1 Parafilimonas sp. | reverse complement strand
AATCCTGAATTTAAAATTGATGAAAATAAAATCAAAGGTTGTCAAAGCCAGGTTTGGTTAACAGCAGATGAAAATGATGGAAGAATTTTCTTTAAAGCAGACAGTGATGCGATAATTGTAAGAGGTTTGGTAAGTATGCTGATAAGAGTTTTATCAGGTCATACACCACAAGAAATTATTAATGCGAAACTTGATTTTATAAATAAGATTGGAATGACAAATCATCTTGCGCAAACACGGAGTAATGGTTTGCTTTCGATGGTAAAACAAATGAAAAATTATGCACTGGCTTATAAAATAAAACAGCAGTCATGATGAACGAAGAAGAACTGAAAGAAAAAATAATTGAAAAATTGCAGGAGATATTTGACCCTGAAATTCCGGTGAACATTTATGATTTGGGTTTGATATATAATATTGATGTGCTACCAATCAATAACGTGCAAATAACAATGACGTTAACTGCACCGAGTTGCCCCGCAGCACAAACAATTCCTGTTGAAGTGGATCAAAAATTGAGAGAAGTTGAAGGCGTTAATGATGTGCATGTTTCGGTAACATGGACACCAGCCTGGGATAAAAGTATGATGAGCGAAGTTGCAGCGTTAGAGTTAGGATTTATGTAGATGACATAAAAAAATACAGTACAAGTGAGTGACACAACCGTGATGCCACAAATACAATAGCTGATAACATAAGAAAAATTTTTTGAAAAAAAATATCACAATAAAAAATAAAATATGGCACAAATAAGCGTAGATAGTTTAATCGGCAACAGCGGGCCAACTTACCCTGAACAGATTGCCGCACCTTATCGTAAAGAGCTTACAGATAATGGTTTTACACAAATGCTTACTCCTGAAGATGTGGATGGAGCTTTGAAACGTAATGATGGAAAAATACAAATGGTTGTATTAAATTCAGTGTGCGGATGTGGCGCAAGAGTAGCAAGACCAGGTGCTTTGCTTTCTTTATTCAGCAAAGTTGTTCCTGATGAAAAATTCACTTTGTTTGCTGGCATGGAAAAAGATGCAGTAAATCATTTTCGTTCTACTTACTTACCAGGCATTACTCCAAGTTCTCCAACAATTTCTTTGTTTAAAGATGGCGAGTTGGTATTCATTTTACATCGTCATCAAATTGAAAGAAGTGCGGCCGGAGATATTGCTGATACACTGATACAGGAATATAATAAAGTTTGTACAAAGGAGAATGATGATACAGAAGTGGAAGCGTTAAGACAATTTTTTATCTCAACTTATGATGTTGATCCGCTTTCAGTAGAAAGTCAAAAATAGAAATTCAAAATTCAAGACTTTGAAGTGTTGCAGCTTCGATTTTTTGACTTTTAACTTTTGAATTATGAAAATAACCGCACAGGAAGAATATGGCATTCGCATTCTCATTCGTATTGCAAGATGCGCTGATGAGAAAAGCGGCTTAAGCATTCCGCAGATAAGTGAAGCGGAAGGCTTAACGCCACATTACGCGGCCAAGCTTACACGGCAGTTGCGGTTAGGCGGTTTTTTAAAAAGCACGCCGGGACAAAAAGGTGGTTATATTCTTTCGAAACCTCCATCTGCAATAAATATCAATGAAGTTTTGAAAACATTAGGCGGTGCATTATTCGATTCAGAGTTTTGCGCTACGCATATTGGTGCATTAAATCTTTGTACAAATTCTGTTGATTGTTCAGCACGTTCTTTATGGAAAATCATTCAATTTACACTTGACCAGGTATTAGATAAAATGACATTGGCTGATCTGTGTGGAAGAGAAGAAGCTGTAGCAAAATTGGGTGCGATACTTAGTAAAAATGTTCCTGTAAATAATGAGTAAACTTCAATCTTAATTATTAATCTTTATATCAAAATAAAAAAAACGGGAATGAAATTTCATTCCCGTTAATCATTAAAAAATTATCCGCTGTAAAAGTTAGTTGCAAACTTTATCTGCACAGCAACTGCTGGCAAACGCTTCAGGTTTTGCTTTAAATGCAAAGCCCATTCCCATTATATAACCCATTGCTTCGCGCAAAGCATCATTGCTTTTAAAATGAGGATTTGTGTTGATGTCTGCATGCACTTCCATATCAACATCATATTGAATAAAAAGATTACAAAGCTCGTAAGCAATTTCAATACTCTTAGCTACCTCAACAAGCATGCGTTCTTTTATATTAAAACGTTGCAGTGTTTTTTCATTATGAATAAACATAAAGCCGCCATTATGTTCGCGTAAGAAAACAATAACCGTTGCAAATTCTGTTTCTTCACCTTTTACCTGGCTGTCTGTGCCAATGCAAACTTTTAAATGCACACCTTTATCATGCTCACGTTTTATTGCTTCTTCCACGGCATCTTTAATTGGCAGGTTAATGGTTTCTCCATTAAATTTTCTCCAACGCATATTGCTAAGTTTTTTCCAAGATACAAATAGAAAATTGCATTTCCGATTATTTGATTATAAACACGCGTGGAAAAGATTTGATGTCTTTAGAAAAATAAAAACCGCTTCATTGCTGAAACGGTTTAAATCTTAAAGTGGTAAACCACTGCAAACTATACTTTTAAAACCAACTTCCGTTGAAAGCTTCGTTGGTTGTTTTTGAATCTCCTTTCCTTCTTCTTCTCGCAACTTCATATCTATGCTTCACTGATGCAATTATCATTAATGGAATAAACAAAAACGTAAGCGGCGGAATTCCCATAATACTTATCCATTTTCCGCCATACATACGGCGCATTGGCCTGCGCAATCTTTCAGAAATTAAATACATGCTTGGTACAATTATAAGCGTCATAAAAAA
>JBDUBY010000460.1:0-2813 GCA_040003735.1 Parafilimonas sp. | reverse complement strand
AACAACAAAAGCAACCGCCGCTGAATAAAGAAATGATGCAGGAAAAATTTAATGAACTGCGCAACCAGGAAAAACAGTTACAGCAAAAATTACAAAATAAAAATAATACTACTCAGCCTGAGAAAGACTGGTAGTTCGCACTACATTTTTTTAATGTTGTGCATAGAAATTTCAACCTGGCTTTCTCTCTTAAAAAATATAAATAACACATACAAAGCAACAGCCGCAATTATGCCGTAATACAAAGGGAAACTGTCATCATTCAATGCATCCTGGTTTAATAAACCTTGTTTACTCAATGCATATAATTGCGTTACGCCAAAAGCATTATATAGAAAATGCGTTATCGAAGAAAGCCATAAATTTTTACTGAAATAAAATACATAGCCGATGATTAAACCTAGAGCAAGCCTTGGTAAAAAACCATAATAAGACATGTGTATTGCGCTGAATAAAATGCTGGTAATAAAAATTCCAACAAAAGCATTTTTAGTAAGATTGATCATTATTGGTTGCAGCGCACCACGAAATAACATTTCTTCAAATATTGCAGGCAATAAAGCGATCATGATTAATGATATGATATAATCTTGCATTGTTTTCATGTTTGCAATTGCAAGCATTTCTTTATTGTATTCATTCTCTAATTCTTTAAAATAGTGCTCAGCGGGTTTTGAAATTGGAATCATTTCATTCACTGAACTTAAAGTACCACTTATCGCTAAACCAAAAAGCAAAATTCCAATAATAATAAAAACCTGTTTGCCGCTTATTGCGCTGTTAAATCCTATATAAGTAAAAGGTTTGCGATTAATAATTCTTGCAAAAATTAAAGATGGAAGTCCCATAAAAAACAATGTTGTTACAAACTGCAATACTCTTGATAAGTTCGCATTTTCTGATTTTAATAAAGCCTGTTGCAACTGTTGCAAAGGCACATTCAGGTATGCAGTTGCAATGGGAATGCTTACAATACCTCCTATCAAAAGACCAATGCCAGTTAAGAATAATAAAATTGCTAATTGAGACCACACTGAATATCGCGGTCGTTCTACATCATAATCTAGCATAAAATTGTATGGCTTAAATTTGCGCTCAAATTTATAGGAGCAGCATCAGATAGCTGTAATTAATTTATAAGATGATCAAGATTGGCAATATATCATTACCTGAATTTCCGTTATTACTTGCGCCGATGGAAGATGTGAGTGATCCGCCATTTCGTGCAGTTTGCAAAGACAATGGCGCTGATCTTATGTACACAGAATTTATTTCCAGCGAAGGCTTGATTCGTGATGCAATTAAAAGCAGGCAAAAGCTTGACATTTTTGATTACGAAAAACCTGTAGGCATTCAAATTTTTGGTGGTGATGAAGAAGCAATGGCCATGAGTGCAAGAATTGTTGATGCAGTAAATCCTGACCTTCTTGATATAAACTTTGGTTGCCCAGTAAAAAAGGTGGTGAGCAAAGGGGCAGGCGCTGCCGTGCTAAAAGATATTGATTTGATGGTGCGTTTAACAAAAGCATGTGTTCAATCAACAACATTACCTGTAACGGTAAAAACAAGATTAGGATGGGATGAAAACAATAAAAATATTGTTGAAGTTGCAGAGAGATTACAGGATGTTGGCGTGAAGGCTTTAGCCATTCATGGCAGAACACGCAGCCAATTATATAAAGGCGAAGCTGACTGGACTTTAATTGCCGCCGTAAAAAATAACCCGCGTATAACGATGCCAATTTTTGGTAATGGAGATATTGACTCGCCCGAAAAAGCTCTGGAATATAAAAACCGTTATGGCGTTGATGGCATTATGATTGGCCGTGCTGCCATTGGATATCCATGGATATTTAACGAGATAAAATATTATTTAAAAACCGGAGAACATTTGCCTGCGCCAACAATTGAACAACGTATCAATGTTATAAAAAAACATTTGCAACGAAGTATTGAATGGAAGGGCGAAATACTTGGCCTGCTTGAAATGCGAAGGCATTATGCAAATTATCTTAAAGGCTTGCCAAGCATAAAAGAGTATCGCATGAAACTCACAACACTTAAAAGCACAGAAGAAATTTTTAGTGTATTAGATGATATCAATAAAACTTATTCAGGTATTGAAATAGAAAAAAGAGATTTGCAAATGAGTGATCTTGCATACAGTTGCGGGTAACTACTTATCAATACAATTAAAAAGCTCCTGCTTATTTATGGCAAGAGCTTTAATAAATATCTAATGTTTTTTTAATGCTGAATAATAACCTGCTGTTTTGCGATTGCTTCACCTGAAGCATTTGTTATAACAAGGTAATATACACCGCTTATAAAAGAAGAAACATTCATTGAATATTGATTCAACCCGTTAATAATTTCTATATTTTTTTGCACAAGTTTATTGCCGGAACGATCCGTAAGTTGGGCAACTGCTTTTTCATTTTTATTTCCTGAAACAAAAAAACTAAATGTTGTGTTTGCAGGGTTTGGAAATAAATTTTTCAAAGTGAAAGAATTATTGCTGATAGCATTCGCCTCATTATCTGCAATTGGCGCTTTACCAAATGCAGCAGAAATAGTTTGTGTACCGGCGTTATTTGTCTGGCTATTCGTAACATTCGGGTCGGTTATATAAGCAAATACTACAGGGTCTGTAGCACCATTTACTTTAACTGTTTTTCCAACTGAAGCCGAAGCACTTACATTTACTGTAATCATATAATAGCCCTGATCTCCAACTGCCATTGCACGGTATATAGGCACAGAATAGGTATGTGGTGCTGCAAATGATGTTGTGGCTGAACCAAGATAAGATG
>JBDUBY010000019.1:0-2826 GCA_040003735.1 Parafilimonas sp. | reverse complement strand
TTTTGTAATGCAAAACCAAACTGAATTCCAAAGAAACCAAAACTCATATTAAATAGCTGTGAAATAGAAAGTCTTGGTTTTGCATTTTCAGTTATAACTGCGCTTACAGGCATATCAATCGTTTAATAAACAAATATGGTGTAAAAAGTACGTAATGCTGTTGGCGGTAAAAAATATTTTTAACGAATGATAGGATTATTAAACCAGTTGTTCAAATTGCTATACTATAAATTTGCAATTGTAAAAAATGAGATGTTGAAGAAGATTCTAAAGTTTATTAAAAATATTTTCTTTCCAAAAAAGAAATGTTGCCAATAGTGTTTGGCTGATTTAATTTCAGAATGTAACATTGCACTCCTTTTTAAGCCCATATGGCGGAATTGGTAGACGCGCCAGACTCAAAATCTGGTTCTCGCAAGGGAGTGAAGGTTCGATTCCTTTTGTGGGCACAAAACCTCTGGTAAAACAGAGGTTTTTTTATGATCTTAATTTCTGGTTAAGTGAAATTCATTATTGCATTAATGATGCGTCACTTTCATTTTCTTTCATTCCATCAACTGGTTTATCAGAATAATAAATCGCTTCAATATCGTTTATAGCATGTTGGTTTGATGGATTTAAAATTTTCAATTGTACTTCGTGTTTGCCTTTTGGCAAATCATAATTCCAGCAAAGCTCATAACGGCGTGTTGTAAAATTTGCCGGCAGTTCAGGCTTCTCAATTAATTTTCCATCAACATATAATTCTGTATGAAAAATAAAATTTGTGTTGTCATCATTACCTGTGGTTTCACCACGCAACACAAAACCAGTTCCTTCATAATTAAAGCCAATAATGTCTTTTTTGTCATTCCATTCAGCAGTGATTTTTGCAACAGGATATAAACCGTCAAAACTTTTTTCAAATTGTACAGCGATTGGTTGTTGCAATTTAACTACTACATCATTTCCATCAACATTGCCACCATTTCGTTTCATATTTTCAAGCGCATGTTTAAAACTGATATTATACACATCATTCAAACTCATTGTCGTGTATTTAAAATCTATGTCTTCACTTTCTTTCAAACCTTGTTTCCAATACGCCGGAATTTTATTATAACCTAACAACGCGCCGAGAATTCCGCCAACTGTTGAAGGATTACAATCCGCATCCTGGCCGCAACGCGCCGTTATCTCCAACGATTTTGTATAATCACCATTGCCATACAACAAGCCCGTTACAACATACGCTGCATTTACTTTTGCATCAATATCAAACGGCGCAAATACACCCTCCGGACAACCTACATCATTCGCCCATTTTTTTTGTATATGAAACCATGTTTGTTTCCAGTCATCCGGAAATTGTTTGTGCCAATCAATCACATCATGTATGCATTTATAAAATTCACTTTGTTGCGGAATTGTTTTTAATGCTTCTTTAATAATAATATTTATGTCTGATGAAACAAATGTCTGTGTGTACATCGCACCAACAAAAACGCCGCCATACCAACCATCGCCGTAATTCATTATGTGACCAATTTTATCGCTGATTGAAGAAGCAGTGTTTGGCATGCCCGGGCTCATCAATCCTGCAAAATCACTTTCAATTTGATAGTCTATACAATCTGCATGCGGATTGTTTTTCCAGTAACCACTTTCTGGCGCTTTAATACCATGTAAAATATTGTAACGACCAGCCTGGTTTGCATGCCACAACATATAACCAGCGTTTGCAAATGCATTTGCAAACGAATCAACCGGTGCATCCAAACCATATTTTTCAAACACATCAACAAAAGTTAAGTCCATATATAAATCATCATACAAACCTGCGTTGTTTGTCATGTTATCTTTTATCAAGCCATCATGCCACATTAATTTTTGATAATCGCCAATAAATGTTCCATCAAACCGGAATTCATATGGTCCGCCAAACGTTACGCCAATAGTTTGACCAGCCCAACCACCTTTTATCTTATCCTGTAAAGTTTCTTTAGAAATTTTTATTGTTGATGATTGCGCGCTTATATCAAGCATTATTAAAACAAGCAGTGAAGTAATGATGCATTTTTTCATAATAATATTTTGGCTGAAACCTTTTAGCAGTTTTAGAAATAGCAAGTATTTAATCAAACAGAATAACAGTTATAACGTGTTATAATTAACCTGAATAATGTTATTTTGGTTGATGCATGATCAGTTCATCAATTAATTTTTGTACAACAGCAGGCGACGCCTTTTCAACTAAATATGCCTGCGTTCCATTTTCATTATCAACCCATGCATTGCTGCCATCTTTATCACTGATTGATATTTTGCCATGTTTTACATCAAACCAATTATTATAACCAAGCACACCAACCAACACTGCAGTTTCATCCCAGCTTTTTCGGCCTGCAGTATCTTCTGCAGCCAGCGGAATACAAATTTTAAAAACATCTTTTACAGGGCTATTCGTAATTGCATCGTTGTGAATAAGGGGAAGCCCGCATTTAATTTTTTCGCCAATTTCAAATCCTGAAAATAAAACCGGTGTTGGCCAGTTTTCATACACAAATTTTGCTGAACCAAAATCACGATTGATATTAAACTCGCTGCCCTCTGGAAATTTTCCACCCATGCTTACCAACTGTTTTACTTTTTGTTTTATTAACTGGCCTCCTGTTAACGGTGAAAACATATCAGCTTTTGATTGCAACAAATTATTAAGATTGGTTAAAAAACCAACGGTAATTATTGTTACACTTTTATCTGGTTGAATAGATAAAATTCTTCTATACAAAGCAACTGCATCAGGCACATCTTTATTACTATTGATGGCATGCGGATAATTTTTTA
>JBDUBY010000162.1:0-9476 GCA_040003735.1 Parafilimonas sp. | reverse complement strand
AAAATTCAAAAGCAATCCATCATGTTTAAAATAAGCCTGGTCTCTATCCTGCGGAATCGGCACAAAAATTATTTCATCTCCATCTTTCTTTTCACCCCAGCGCCATTGCCCTTCATGCCTGTCCCAATCATTAATAAACATATCAAATAAACGTAAGCGGATAAATGCTGTTTGATCAATTGTAAAATGATTGTTTGATTGCAAAGAATCAAGCATTTCAAATGTATCAAGAGTGCTATCAAAATTGCCAAGATTGTCAGCGTTTTTTAAACCGCCATTTATTCTTTGTTCAAACAGGTAAACGTTATTTCCAAACGAATCATTATAATTTTCAAGTGCAGGTTGTTTTGGCAAATAAACATACTCAGGATTGGTATGATAGATTTTTGCATTCGCTGCCAGGTAAGGAATTGTTGAAGCGCCATATGGATTAGCCATTGATACTTCATCATTCACTTTATCTTCGATAAATGTGTTTGAAAATTCTTTTGGTAAAACTTTGCCAAGTGTTTTATTTACAGAACGTGTAGAATATTCTTCTCCATTTGCATTAGTAAAATGCAATGTTCTTGTTTGATTTCCGCCGCCGGGTTTAATAGGCTTTAAACCACCTTTGGCTGTATCGAGATATAAAATTTTTACTTGAACAGGAGTTGCCCAAACGTTGCGATAATTATTTCCCCACAGCCATTTGTGCCAGCCGGAAGCCTTGTATTGCTCACCTGCAATAACTGTTTTATATTTTGATGAATCTGTGGTATTGACTTGTGAAAAAAGTAAATCAGAGTTTGTTAAAAAAATAAACAGCGTTAAGAGAAAAAGATAAAATCTTTTCATATACAATCTTAGTTAAAAAACCTTGCCAAGTATTAAAATGTAAAAGATATGTCTGAAAAATCATTTTACCAATTCATTGAAAAGTTTCTCAAGTGTCAGCAACAGGTTATCTGAAAAACCTGGATGCACAGGTGAAGTTTGCAAAACGGTACTCCGTATTGCGGTGAGCCATCTGAAACGCGCTGCTGCAGGCAAACATGCAATTTCTCCGGCTTGTTTATCGGCTAAACAAATTTGCTCTAGAACAATTAATCTTCTATGCAAATCTTCTGTATCAATTTCGTTTGAAAATGCAGCTAATTTTTTTTCGTTGAGCTCAAACTTTGCCTGCAGAAAATTTGCCGAACCACAATATAAAATTATACCTACGTTAAAAAACTCCTGTCTTTCAACACGAGGCACAATCCTTATAACTGCATACTCAAATAAATGCTTCTCTTGCATACATTGCCTGTTGTATAAAAATTTCAGAAGCCTTAAATCTTCTTTTTAAAAAATCAGCATATACTCTTCTTTTTTCTTCTGCTGTTTGTGTTGAATCATTTTCTTGCAGCCATTCATCCGGAATTAAAGAAATAATGGCGTCAATTTTTTCATCGTTTAATATAGAATGAAATAATTCATTTGTTGATTGAAGTTCGCCTGCATATTTCAGCAGCACATGATCTTTTACCTGCTCAAAAGGCCTTTCTGCATTGTTTAAAAAGCTGTCCCAGGAATGATGAAAATAAAGTGATGCACCGTGATCAATCAACCACAATTCTTTATTCCACATCAGCATATTCGTGTTGCGTACAGTACGGTCAACATTACAGATAAAACAATCAAGCCACACAATTTTTGATGCGAGTGTTTCATCAACTATTGTAATTGCGGGATCAAAAGATATAGCGCCGGAAAGATAATGCAACGCAATATTTACGCCTGTGCTTGCCTTTAAAAGATCCTGGATTTCTTCATCAGGTTCTGTTCTTCCAAAAGCAGTATCTAATTGCGCAAAAACAATTTCAGGAATTTTTAAGCCAAGTGTTTTTGCAAGTAATCCGCCAATTAATTCTGCAATCAATGCTTTTGTTCCCTGGCCTGCGCCTTTAAATTTTACAACATACATAAATCCATCATCAGCTTCTGCAATGGCAGGCAAGGAACCACCTTCACGCAAGGGAACAACATAACGCATTACGTTTACTGTTCTTATATAAATAACGTTTGTTTGCATTAAAATTATTAGCCGTTTTATTTTGAATATGGAGCCGGTGAAAGAATATCAATTTCGCTTTCTTTATTAGCAGTATTATGCACAGTATTATAAACTGCATTCAAGAGAGAATATTTCCCTTTTGCATCTTCTGTTAATTGCCAGATCATTATACCGCTGGCTTTTTTCATGGCAAGTTTTGTTTTTTTCTTTATTGTAGGAATGCCATTATAATAAATTGTATCAGCAATTTGATCTTTACTGTGTGCATCCGGATATTGCTTTACCAAATCACCATAAGCATATTCATCCTGCGAAAATTTATTGTAAAAACCCCAGCCATAAAACGGTACACCAAGACCAGTTTTGTTTACCGGCAAACCTTTCGCTGCCCAAAAATTAAGATCGCTAACCGCCATTGTATAAGTTGAATGCGGGCCAGGATGATTCGGATCCCACGGGCCGGTTGAATCATAACTCATAACGTTTGCAAAATCGAAATAAGTAAAGCAGGAAGATGGTATTTGATCAGCAAACCATGTGGCTACTGCAGCCGTAACTAATTTATGTTTTGGCTTAAGTACGGAAGATAACGTTTGAATAAAACCGCCATAATTTTTGCCAATAATATTGCCTTCAAGATCAACATCAAGCTCATCTAAATGATGCGACTGAACATAAGCAAGCAGCGTATCGCAAAATGCCTGCACATTTGAAGGTTGCGTTAAGTTTTTCCAATTCTTTTTTGTTCCGTTAAGATCTGCACCGCCCATTGACATTAATACTTTTACATTGGCTGCGTGTGCATTTTTTACAACAGTTGATAAGCTGTCAAATTCAGTAAGATGGCCCTTGGCATCAGGGTTGGCAAATGCAATATTTAAATGTGTGATTTTTGTGTAATCAAGATTAGCTGCATTGTCAGGAAAATTATCCCATGTATTTAAATAGCCAACTATGCGAAATTGTGCTGATGTTTTTGTTGCGAGTGCAGAACATAAAAAGATAAAAAAACATGCGGCGAATTTTTTCATGCTGAATGTTTGAGGTTTTAAAATTAATGATAAGGTTTGAAATTATGGTGCAAAAGTGAGTGATCCCCAATCAAGTTCAGGACATGCTTCAAGTTGATGCCACGAAGAACAAAAGGTGATAACATAAAAATATTTTTATAGCTTTTGCAACATATCAACAACGCCTTCTTTTTTTAAAATCAGGTAGCCAATACGATCGTTGCTGATGCCTTCTTTTAAAGCGTAATTAAAATAAAGCTGATCATCTTTTACTTCCGTTTCAAAATACTGAAACTGTATGTTGGGATATTGTTTCAAACCTTCACCAATTTCATACAAATGCGTTGAAAGAATAAACAATGCTGATTTTATTTTGCGTAAACCTTCAATTACAACTGTACTGCATTTCATGGCATCCTGCACATTAGTGCCTTTAAATAATTCATCAATTAACACAAACCAATTTTTGCCATCGGTGATTTGTTCAATGGTTTTGCGTGTGCGTTGCACTTCGTTATAAAAATAACTTTCACCTTTTATAATATTATCAAGTACGTGAATGTTGCTAATAAGCCCACCAAAAAAATTCAATTGTAAATTTTGTGCAGGCACGCCCATACCTATATGCGCAAGATAAGTGCTTACGCCAACCGCTTTAATAAAAGTGCTTTTGCCGGCCATGTTTGCGCCGGTAAGAAATAAAAAATTTTGTTGCGGTGTTAATGTTATATCGTATGCAACAGGCGTTGGCAATAGTGGATGATATAATTGTTTTGCTTCAAAGTGCGGAACGGTGTTTTGTGTGAATTGCGGAAACGAAAATTTATATTGAACACATGCGGTGGCAAGGCTATATAATGCATCAAGTTTACTATAAATTTCAATTAATTCCTGTGCTTCGTGTTTATAATTATGCCTGATAAAAAAACCAAAATACAATGTGTTTTGTAATGATAATTTTTTTGATTTTTTATGTTCGATCATTTGCTGCGCAACAGGTTTTGCTAACAACATTTTTATACGCTGAACCATTACGCTTAAGCCTGCAGGATTATCTTCAGCATTCAGCAAATTTTGTATGGAAAACATGCCCTGCATAAAATCTATAAAATGCGAAACGGAATAACGCACCAGCGAAAAATCACCTGTATAAATTACCTTGTATAAATTGCTGGTTACAACGTTTGGTTGTGAAGGAATATTTTCAACCTGCGACTCATAAAACTTTTCAATCATTAGCACCGAACCATTCGAGATATTTTCAGGCCATTGAGCATGCACATTTATTATGCGCTGCAGTAATTGTTGCCTTTCTGTGATTTCTTTTATTGATGATAAAGTTGTTTTAAGGTATTGTTCAAGCCAAAATTTTCCGTTGCTGGTTTTACAAAAATTAAGATGATGCAACAACGATTGTTCTTCGTTATGATCGAATATGGAAAGATCGTATAAAGTTGTTTTATCTATTAACATGAAACATTAGACTTTAAACTTTTCACCTTGAAAATTTCAACCGCATTCCTTTATTAGATTCATCAAACACTCCATTTTCATAAACCAGGTTGCCATTTATTATTGTATGCGTAACAGACGAAGGAAAAGTAAAGTTTTCCAATGGACTCCAGCCGCATTTAAAAAGAATATTTTCTTTTTTTACTGTGAATGATTTGTGCAGATCAACCAAAACCAAATCAGCAAAATAACCTTCGCGTATAAAGCCACGGTCTTCAATTTCAAAGCAAGTGGCAACAGCATGGCTCATTTTTTCTGCAATTTTTTCGAGTGTTATTTTTCCTTCTTTGTAATAATGAAGCATCAGCATTAAAGAATGTTGAACCAATGGCAAACCCGCATGTGCTTTTTCGTAAGGCTCATTTTTTTCTTCCCATGTATGCGGTGCATGATCTGTTGCAATTACATCAAGGCGATCATCGAGTAAAGCATTCCATAAAGCGGCTTTGTTATGTGGTGATTTTATTGCAGGATTACATTTTATCAAATTGCCTAATCTTTCATAATCATCACTTGTAAAATGTAAATGATGCACGCAAACTTCGCAAGTAATTCTTTTTTCTTTTAATGGAATAAGATTCGTGAAAAGTTGCAATTCTTTTTCTGTGCTTATGTGCAGGATGTGCAAACGGCTGCCGTATTTTTTTGCATACTGAATTGCCCTGAATGATGATTCAAAACAAGCGTCTTCATTTCTTATAATTGGATGATCAGATGCTTCAAGTGTTCCTTTTTCTGCTTTCAGTTTTGCAAAATTTTCTTTGATGATTTTTTCATCTTCACAATGCGTAGCAATTAATAATTCTGAATTAGCAAAAATTTTATCAAGCGATAGCGGGTTATCAACCAATAAATTTCCTGTTGATGAACCCATGAAAATTTTAACGCCGCAGATATCTTTTCGCTTTTCATTACAACGCATTACTTCATCATAATTATTATTGCTTGTACCCATGAAAAATGAATAATTGGCAAGCGAAGTATGTTTTCCAATTGCATATTTATCTTCCAATAATTGTTGTGTAAAAGCGGGCGGTTGTGTATTGGGCATTTCCATAAAGCTGGTTACACCGCCTGCAACTGCAGCTTTTGATTCAGTGTAAATAGTTGCTTTGTGCGTTAAGCCGGGTTCACGAAAATGAACCTGGTCATCAATAGCTCCGGGAAATAAATACAACCCGGTTGCATCAATTTCTTTTATTGAATGTTTAATACTTATTGAAGGCGCAATTTTTTCAATCCGCTCATCTTTTATTAATACATCACTTTGAAAAATCTTGTTTTCATTTATTACGGTTGCATCTTTAATTAAATAATTCATTTGACTGAAAAATGTTTTTTGCAAATTAATACTCTAACCTGCAACATCCTTATCAAATTTCATCAAACAATAATATTACCCATAGAATTCAATTATAACTTGCGCAAAAAAAGATAATGTGGAAATCAGTTGCTGTTTTTTGCGGCTCTAAAATGGGTAAGAATAAGTTATTTGAACAACATGCCAGCGATCTCGGAAAAATCATCGCACAAAAAAATATTCAGCTTATTTACGGCGGCGGCAAAAATGGATTAATGGGAATTGTTGCTGATTCAGTTTTAAAAAATCACGGAAAAGTTATTGGTGTTATTCCATCTTTATTAGATGAAAAAGAACATCAGCATGAAGCCTTAACTGCGCTGCATGTGGTGGAAGATATGCATACGCGAAAAAAAATGATGTATGAATTATGCGATGCTGCAATTATTTTACCTGGAGGTTATGGAACGTTAGATGAATTTTTTGAACTGATAACCTGGAACCAGTTAAGCATTCATGATAAGAAAATCATTTTGCTTAATTCTGATGGCTATTACAATAATTTAATTGAACATTTTCAGCAAATGCAAAACGAAGGCTTTTTATATAATGCATGGAATGAAAGTCTTTTTATAATTGCAGACCCGTTGGCCTTGCTTTCCGTGATGGATGAAGATACACATCAAAGCCGCCACGGATGATTGGTTGTGCATGTCCGTAACCATCCTGGTAAGGAGAATTAACGTCATTTAAAAGATCAAGACCGATCATAAAAAAATAACTGGCTTGCGTAACCACACGCTGAGAATATCCTATGCCTCCAATCAAACTTGCAGCATTTACAGTTTGTTTTATTTTGTTGCCATAATTATCTTTCTGGTTATAAGTTATCCAGTTTTCTTCGGGTTGCAATTGCACGAATAAAAAAGATACTGGGTAAGCTCTTGCAAAAATACCGGCACCATAATTAAAGCTTGACACTTTGCCCTGGTTAAAACCTGTATAAACATCATAAATTCTTTGCGAATTATAATTTACATTAAGAGAAACGCCGGCATCAAAAAACCTCGAAAGAGAATATCCAATTTCAGGATTTGCACCAACCCCAAAACTTCCTGAGCCAAAGCCAAGTGAAAGACTTCCGCCAACAAAAACATTTTCTTTTTTAAAGCCGCCACTGGTTCCGTTATCAGCATTGTTGTAATCATTTTGCGCCTGCAAAGAGTTTACGGCAACTAAAATCAATATGGTAAATAATAACTTTTTCATTTGTTTTGTTTGAAATATTTGCAAAGATGTGGCAGACATTTTACAGGTCGAATATTTTGCCCGGATTTAAGATATTATTGGGATCAAATGCTTTTTTGATGGAACGCATTAAACGGAGATTGGCTTCATCAAAAATAATATCCATGTAACTTTTTTGAATTAAGCCAATGCCATGTTCGCCGCTTATCGTTCCGCCTAAGTTTTTCACCAATTCAAATAAAGCACGCAAAATTTTATTCATTTCATCATTGCCATAACTGTTAGGGATACCTTCTTTTTTTATGCGCACATGTAAATTTCCATCGCCGGCATGGCCGTAACAAACTGCATGAAAATTATGCTGTTTACCCAAAGCTTTTACACCTTTTATCAACGCAGGTAATTCAGCTCTTGGCACAACAGTATCTTCTTCAATTGTGTAACCTGCAAGCTTTACAGCTTCAGCAACTCTTCTTCTCAACTTCCATAATTCTGCTTTTTGCTGCGCATCATCTGCAAAAAAAACTTCACCAGCCTCGTAATGCGATAATAGTTCAGCAATGGCTTCCATATCACTCATCAATACATCCATGTTATTTCCATCCACTTCAACAATTAAATGTGCAGCAATAGTTGCATCAACCGGAACAACATAACTGTCAACCATTTTACTCACTATCATCAATGCATCTACTTCAACCAATTCCATTGCGCTTGGCGTAAAGCCGGCACGAAAAATTGCACTCACTGCTTCACTCGCTTTTTCTAATGAAGCAAATGGGGCAAGCATCAACAAATCATATTTCGGAAGCGGGATAAGTTTCAATACAATTTTTGTAACGATGCCAAGTGTTCCTTCACTGCCAACAATCAATTGCGTAAGATTATAACCCGTTGAATTTTTTAAAACGTTAGCGCCCGTCCAGATTATTTCTCCTGACGGTAATACCACTTCAAGATTCAAAACATAATCTTTTACAACACCATATTTTACTGCTTTTGGTCCGCCGCTGTTCTCAGAAATATTGCCGCCAATAAAACATGAACCTCTGCTGCTGGGATCAGGCGGATAAAACAAACCTTTTTCTTTTACTGCATTTTGTAAAACTTCAGTGATAACGCCGGGCTCAGTTGTTACCTGCAAATTGCGCTCATCAATTTCAAGTATTTTATTTAATTTTTCTGTGAGAATAACCACGCCGCCATTGTGCGGAATAGCGCCGCCACTTAAACCTGTTCCTGCGCCACGTGGCGTAACAGGAATTAAATGTTGATTACAATATTTTAAGATTTTACTTATCTCTTCTGAACACGAAGGTTTTACTACAACATCCGGAGGATATGATAATTTTTCTGTCTCATCATGTCCATAATGTTTGAGTGATTCTTCATCAAAAAAAACATTTGCTTCCCCGCAAATATTTTGTAGCTCACGTTTTAGTTCAGTTGTATTTATTGCTGCAACCATTCATTGAAAATAAGCCGCAAATGTAAAGAATCAATAATGAGTTTTTTTTGATTAAAAACATCATTCATTTGTTGAATTTCTTTCATACTCTTCATCTGTATATTTTTTCTGATTTTTAATTGCCATATGATGCCTCATTTCAGGATTGCATTTTTTTATTTAATAACAATTGTAATTTTTGAAGTTTGGATTCCCAGAAATTATCAAAATAATTTATCCAGTTTTGTAGTTCGTTAAAGCCGTCCTGCTTTAATAAGCAATGCCTTTCTCTGCCAATTCCCTGGATAGAGATAAAGCCTGCACGCTCCATTATATTTATATGTTTTGAAACGGCGGGACGGCTCATATCAAAATTTTCAGCCAGGGCATTTATAGTTAAACTTTTTTTTGAAAGCAGCTTCAGCATTTGCCTGCGGCTCGGGTCTGCAATTACCTGGAATGCATCAAACGTTGGTTGTGCCATGTGGTGCGGTATTTAATTTATTATAAATCTTATGCATGTTCTTCAGCCAGCCTTCTTTAAAGCCGTAGTAAATAGGCAGCTTATCAACGTTTTCAAAACCGCTGTGTACCAGTTGAAGTTCGGTTCCATTATCTTTTTCAATTAATGTCCATTCAACAATAGTGTCTATGGTAATTTCACCCTTTGCAGGGCCGCCTTTCCATGAATACGTCAGTTTTTTGTTTGGAACAATTTCGAGCACTTTACAATATACAATTCCATCGAAATTGAAATTAGGTAATGGATTTGTTCTGAACTGAAAGTCGTGACCAACTTCAGGTTTAAAATCGTTTTTCATCAGCCATAATTCCATTAATTCTGAGTTGGTAAGATATTCCCAAACTGCCACTGGCGGATTAGGAAAAAATAATGTGTGATTAATACTGTTTGTCATAATA
>JBDUBY010000049.1:0-2841 GCA_040003735.1 Parafilimonas sp. | reverse complement strand
AAAAATATAATTTGATTTGGCTAAAACCCATTGGCTTTAATAATGCGTATGCTTTAATGATGCGAAGAAAACAAAGCGATGAATTGAATATTCATTCTATAACTGAATTATCAGATTACGTTAACAAAAATCAAAATTAAAAAGCGTACATTCAGAATACATTATTATTACTGATTTAAAAGTATATGTTATGAACTTAAGCGAAAGATTTAAAGAGGTTCGCAATCGCTCAACAAATATTTGCACTAATCTTGAAACAGAAGATTATGTAGTGCAACCTGTTGTTGATGTGAGCCCGCCCAAATGGCATCTTGGGCATACAACATGGTTTTGGGAAGAATTTGTTTTGAAACCAAATGATGAAAACTATGAGCAGTTCAATCTAAATTATAATTATGTTTTTAATAGTTATTACGAAGCTGCAGGCACAAGGGTTATAAGAACTGACAGAGGAAATTTGAGTCGTCCATCTGTTGAAGAAATTTATAAATACCGTTCGCATGTTGATGATGCAATACAAAATTTTTTAACTCATAATTTAAGTGATGAACTGCGAAATTTAATTGTACTTGGATTAAATCATGAAGAGCAACACCAGGAATTATTAGCAACTGATATCAAATATATTTTAGGAAATAATCCTTTGTTTCCGGCATTGTATCACGAAGAAAAAAAATCATCAGCATCAACAAAAAATGAATGGGTACACATTGATGAAGGTGTGTTTGAAATTGGTTTTGAAGGTGAAGGTTTTTGCTTTGATAACGAATTAAACCGGCACAAAGTTTATATAAACAACTTCTCCATTTCAAAACAATTAGTTACCAACAAAGAATATTTAGAATTCATGAACGCAGGTGGCTATAAAAATTATGCTTACTGGCACATGGAAGGTTGGGAATGGGTGAAAACAAATCAAATAAATGCGCCGATGTACTGGCATAAAATTGATAAAGAATGGATGAATTATACATTAAATGGTTTGCAGCCTGTTGATTGGAATGAACCTATTTGTCATATAAGTTTTTTTGAAGCTTACGCATATGCGTCTTGGAAAGGTTTACGATTACCAACTGAAGCCGAATGGGAAATTGCCGCAACGAAATTTGATTGGGGCAAACGTTGGGAATGGACGGAAAGCGCTTATTTACCTTACCCCGGTTTTTCAAAAGCGCCAGGTGCAATTGGCGAATACAATGGTAAATTTATGGTAAATCAAAAAGTTTTACGCGGTGCCAGCGAAGTAACGCCGCCTAACCACAGCCGTATAACTTATCGTAATTTTTTTCCAACGCCAATTCGCTGGCAATATACTGGCATTCGTCTTGCTAAATAATTACCACGAAAATTTTTTGATATGCAATTTGCAACCGCAAAAAAAGTAAACACTGTTTTTTATAAAGAAGTGATGAAAGGATTACAATCATCGCCAAAATATCTTGATTCAAAATATTTTTATGATGAAAACGGCGATGATTTGTTTCAACAGATCATGAATTGTGATGAATATTATCTTACCAATTGTGAGATGGAAATTTTAAAAACACAATCTGCAGATATTGCTTCCACGATTTCAGCATCAGAAAAAAATTATGATGTTATTGAATTAGGTGCCGGCGATTGCAGCAAATCAGTTTATTTATTAAGGCAAATTTTAAAAAGAAATAAAAGCGCTGTTTTTTTCCCTGTTGATATTTCAAAGCATGTTATCAATCTTGTAGAAGAAGAATTGCCGGCAAAAGTACGTGGCTTAACTATTCACGGCTTAAATGGTGAGTATATGGATATGCTTAAAAAGGCTAAACAACTCTCATCAAAAAAGAAACTGGTTTTATTTATGGGTAGTAACATTGGCAATATGAATTATCAAAATTCTATTGCCTTTTGTAAAGAAGTAAGAAGCCATTTGCAGGCAGGCGACTATTTATTGATTGGCTTTGACCTGAAGAAAGATCCGCAAATTATTCTAAGTGCTTATAATGATAAAAAAGGCATTACAAAACAGTTTAATCTTAATTTATTAAGAAGAATAAATAATGAACTGAACGCAGATTTTGTTATTGAAAATTTCCATCATTTTCCTGTATATAATCCTGAAAGTGGCGAATGCAAAAGTTACCTTGTAAGCAAATGCAAACAACAGGTGTCAATTGGCGATACAGACATAATTGATTTTGAAGAGAACGAAACGATTCACATGGAAATTTCAACCAAATATTCCATACATCAAACAGATAAAATAGCCAGCCTTAGCGGATTTGAGCCTATTGAATATTTTTATGACGAGAAGCAATGGTTTGTTGATGGATTATGGAAGTGCATCTAATTAATAAAATAAAAACTGCGAAGATTTAAACCTTCGCAGTGTATTATATTTTGTTAGCAAGCAAATTTATTTCTTGATATTATCATTCACAATCTTGGCTAAATCAAACATAGAAACCTGGTCTTTACCAAATAAAGGTTTCAGTTTTGCATCTGCATTAATCATTCTTCTGTTCTTGCTGTCCTGCAGGTTATTTTTCTTGATATAATCCCAGATCTTTTTTACGATCTCAGTTCTTGGTGTAGGTTTATCACCTATTACTGCAGCCAATTTATCACCCGGTGTAAGTGGCGCCATAAATGCTGCATTTGGTTTTCTTGCAGCTTTTTTTGCTGCTTTTTTTGGAGCGGCTTTTTTTGCTGTTGCCATGATTTTTAAAATTTAAAGAGTTAATATTATTAATCGAATCCTTTGTTGTAAAGGCTTTCAAGGGAGAAAGATACGTACACTACAATGAAATAACCTAATAATAACTTACATTTAATTCACATTATTTCAATAGATGTTTATTAAAA
>JBDUBY010000368.1:0-9535 GCA_040003735.1 Parafilimonas sp. | reverse complement strand
TGCAACGCTGCATTATTTGTGGCGTTGTATTTTTTTACTCTAAAAACGATAGATATGAGTGATACAATGTACGTTTCGAAAGATGCATTTGAAAAGATGAGAAAGGAATTGCAACACATGAAATCTGTTGAAAGGCCTGCCGCATCAAAGGCAATTGCTGAAGCAAGAGAAAAAGGCGATTTGAAAGAAAACGCTGAATACGATTCTGCAAAAGATGCACAGGGAATGTTGGAAGGCAAGATTGCTTTGCTTGAGAGCCAGATTGCTATTTCAAGAATTATTGATGAAAGCGAAATTGATACAAGCAAAGTTTCCATTTTAACGAAAGTGACTATCACAAACGTTGCTTCAAAAAAAACAGTCACCTACCAGATTGTTGGCGAAAAAGAAGCAGATCTTAAGGCGAATAAAATTTCTGTTTCATCACCCATTGGCCAGGGATTAATTGGTAAACAAAAAGGTGAACTTGCTGAGGTGAATGCGCCAACAGGTGTTCTTAAATTTAAAATTGAAGAAATAAGCCTGTGAATTTTCACTGCATAATTTATTAAGCTGCATTTATTGCAGCTTTTTTTATTTTTGATACTATTTACTTTGATGTTTAAAAAATTATTATGAGTATTTTTTCAAAGATCATCAGCGGGGAAATTCCTTCTTACAAAATTGCGGAAGATGAAAAGTTTTTTGCATTTCTTGATATTTTTCCGTTGGTTACAGGTCATACGTTGGTAGTTCCAAAAATAGAAACAAACAATATGTTTGATTTAAGTGATGATTACCTAACATCATTACTTGTGTTTGCAAAACCCATCGCGAAAGCAATAGAAAAATCATTTGATTGCAACCGGTGCGGCATGGCCGTAATTGGCCTTGAAGTTCCTCATGCACATTTACATCTTGTTCCTATAAATTCTGCTGATGATTTAAATTTTACAAGAGGTAAAATAAAATTAACTGAAGACCAGTTGAAAGAAGCGCAGCAAAAAATTTTAGATAAGTTGAATGGATAGTTACAATAGCTAACATTACTGATCAACTCTTCAATCTATCCTTGTTATTCGCAACAAAATCTTCCCATCCTTTAAAAGATTTTTTTTGGATTTGAATTGCAGATGAAGTTGCATAATGATGGCATACTGCTACCGCAAGTGCATCAGAAGCATCAAAAAAATGAGGCACTTCTTCAATCTCCATAATGCGCTGCAACATTTTAAACACCTGTTCTTTTGTTGCATTTCCATTGCCTGTAATAGATTGTTTAATTTTTTTAGGCGAATATTCTGTAACCTGTAAAGAAGCTTGCATGGCTGCGGCAATAGCTACACCTTGCGCTCTGCCAAGCTTTAACATGCTTTGTACATTCTTGCCAAAAAAAGGCGCTTCTATAGCAAACATAGTTGGTTGATAAGTTTTGATGAGTTCGCTTACTTTTGAAAAAATAATTTCAAGTCTTTGATACGTATCTTTTTGTGATAAAAGTTTTAAAACATCCATGTGTAACAACTTTGCTTCGCTGCCTTTCGTAATTACAACAGCGTATCCCATTATAACGGTACCGGGATCAATGCCTAAAATTATTTTTGAAGATGGACTCATTGTTATGTGAAAATACTATTTTGCTTTATTGACGAGCATTAAAATTCATGCAAAAAAGAAATCTGAATAGCCGGGTAAAAATATTATTAAATTATGTTGTAGGGCCATTATTGTTTATTGTACTTGGGTATATTATTTACAGTAAAATAAAAGCGCAACCCGATATTCCTGACCAAATAAAATTGCTGAAAGATACCTTGTCAGGAAAAAATATCTGGCAGTATATTCTTTTAATGTTATTGCTGTTGTTTGCAAACTGGGGCATTGAAGCGCGCAAATGGCAACTGCTGATGCGGCCTGTGCAACGTGTAAGTTTTTTAACATCTGTAAAAGCAATTTTATCCGGGCTTGCATTGTCTTTATTTCTGCCAAATGGCTTTGGTGAATACCCGGCACGTGCTTTATATATGAAAGAAGGAAACCGCCTGCGTTCAGTTGCATTAAATGTAGCAGGAAGCATGGCGCAGTTAATAATTACGCTTGTTGCGGGCATTGTTTCTTTATTATATCTAAAACATTTTGCATGGAGCAAAACTGTAGAAATACAAGGCTTATCTGTTTTATGGCTTAATGGAATTATTTCTATGATAATATTAGGAACATTGTTGTTGATTATAATTTATTTCCGGTTATCGTGGTTAACACAAATAACAGGAAAGATCCCGTTTGTGCATCGCTATAAATTCTTCATAGAAAGCCTTGAAACATTTCACTGGAAAGAGTTAACAAGAATTTTAATGTTATCATGTATCCGTTTCATTGTTTTTGTAGTTCAATATATGTTAGTGTTGTACGTGCTTGAAATAAAGATTGATGTGATTGATGCCATTTGTACTACCTGTGTTTTATTTCTATTCCTGGCTATTTTGCCAACTATTCCATTTGCTGATGTAAGTATAAGAGGAATAGCAGGCCGGCAATTATTTGGTTTATTAACACCAAATTCTTTTGGCATAGTTGTTACTATTGCAGTAATATGGTTTGTGAATCTGATCTTACCATCTGCAGTGGGAAGTTTATTTTTGCTGAGTGTAAAAATTTTTAAACGGGCAGATAAATCAAATAAAAGAATAACGTGAGAAAAATTTTGATAACTCTTTTTAGTGTGGTTGTCTGGCTAAAGCTTTCGGCTGATGATGATTTCTGCGGTGCTCGAAACACATCGTTTTCAGCAAACGAAATTTTAACCTACAATGTTTTTTATTCTGTCATCGGTCTATACGTAAATGCAGGCACAGCAACGTTTACAACTACACTTGAAAAATTAAATAATAAAACTGTTTATCATGCAGTAGGAGAAGGGCACACAAATTCAAATTATGACTGGATTTTTAAAGTAAGAGATAAGTATGAATCTTACTTTGATACACTGCATTTATTACCGGTTAAATTTATTCGCAATGTAGATGAAGGCGGTTATAAAAAATTTGAAAACACCACTTTTGATCAGAAAAACAATGTTGCAAACACGGTGAAAGGCGTTTATAAAATTCCTAATTGCGTACAGGATGTTGTAAGTGCCATTTATTTTGCCCGCAACATTAATTATAGCAGGTACAAGGTTAATGATAAGATTCCTTTCAGTATGTTTTTGGATGATGATGTGTATAATCTATACATTCGTTATGCAGGAAAAGAAGTTGTAAAAACGCGCTATGGAAAATTCAATGCCATTAAGCTTAAACCATTGCTTTTAAAAGGAACCATCTTTGAAGGTGGCGAAAAAATGACTGTTTGGATAAGCGATGATCCCGATCATATTCCATTGCGTATTGAAAGCCCTATTGCAATCGGCAGCGTTAAAGTTGATATGATGGGGTACAGAAACCTGCGTTATCCTTTATCTTCAAAAATCAGTGTGCGTTAATCTTGCTTTTTATCATTTCAGTAAACCTTCTTTCAATAAATATTCTGCTATCTGTACAGCATTTGTTGCAGCACCTTTACGTAAATTATCACTCACTATCCACATATTTAAAGTGTTAGGTTGCGTTTCATCGCGTCTTATTCTGCCAACAAAAACTTCATCTTTTTCATGTGCCCATAAAGGCATTGGATAAATTTGTTGAGAAAGATCATCCTGAACAATTACACCCTGCGCTTCGCTCAGCAACTGCTTCACTTCATCAACATCAAAATCATTTTCAAACTCTACATTTACACTTTCACTATGGCCGCCAATTACAGGAATACGAACAGTTGTAGCCGTTAAACGAATACTATCATCGCGCATAATTTTTCTTGTTTCGAAAACCATTTTCATTTCTTCTTTTGTATAACCGTTTCCCAAAAACACATCAATCTGCGGAATCGCATTTAAATCAATTTGATATTTATAAGCCATCGGTCCATCGTTTACGCCTTTACGTTCATTAAACAATTGATTAACTGCTTTTTTCCCTGTCCCACTTACACTTTGATATGTGCTTACAACAATTCTTTTTATTTTATATTTTTTATGCAGCGGGTTTAATGCCACCACCATTTGTATAGTTGAACAATTCGGGTTCGCAATTATTTTATCATCTTTTGTAAGTACATCTGCATTCAATTCAGGTACTACTAATTTTTTTGTTGCATCCATGCGCCAGGCACTTGAATTATCAATCACCGTTATTCCCGCTTCAGCAAACTTTGGCGCAAGTTCAAGCGATGTACTTCCGCCTGCAGAAAATATGGCAACATTTGGCTTTGCAGCAATCGCATCATCAGCAGAAACAACTTTATATTTCTTTCCTTTAAACTCCACATCTTTACCAATTGAGCGTTCACTTGCCACCGGAAATAGTTCTGTAACCGGGAAATTTCTTTCTGCTAAAACCTGTAACATTTTTGTGCCAACCAAACCGGTTGCGCCAACTACTGCAACTTTCATTTTTGTTGTTTTATTTTTTATTTAGTGAGCTGCATAACATGAATTAAACACGGTTGTGTCACTCCCTTGTACTGCAGTAATTTTATTCAACATTTAACTGTTTGCACTGCGAAGTCTCCAGACTTCGCAGCCTTGTACCCAAAGTCTCTGACTTTATACATTAATCATTATAAAAAAAGCCTTCCGTTTTTTGGAAGGCTTTCAGTTTATATTTTTAAGCATACAACTTTACACACCTTCTTTAAAGAAAATCTTTGTACACTTTGTATGTTTAATAATCAGTTTCATAATTGCTGCGCGAAAATAATCTTCCATTAATAACAAACAAAAAATTATTTACCAGATTTTTATTCTTGCACTATCTGCTAAATACATTTTATCGCCGGGCTTTACATTAAACGCAGCATAAAAAGGCGGAAAGTTTGAAAGCGGCCCATTCACTCTGAACATTGCCGGCGAATGCGGATCAAGATTGGCATAATAGCGTTGTGTTTCCGGTTTTAATTTTTCGCGCCATATCTGCCCAATAGAAATAAAGAAACGCTGATCGGGCGTAAAGCCATCAATCTTTGTTGTATCCTGTCCTTCCTTCGTCATTTTAAATGCATCATAAGCAATGGCAACGCCGCCCATATCTGCAATATTTTCGCCGGTGGTTAAAGCGCCGTTTACATGTATGCTGTCAAGTACTACAAAAGAATTATACAGGTTAACAACCTGTTTTGTTTTGGCAACAAATTTTGCGCTGTCTTCTGTGCTCCACCAATTTTTAAGATTGCCATCTTTATCATATTGTGCGCCCTGGTCATCAAAACCATGCGTCATCTCATGACCAATTACCATTCCTATTCCGCCATAGTTAATGGCATCGTCTGCAGTTGGATCAAAAAAAGGAAACTGCAAAATGCCTGCAGGAAAAACGATCTCATTAAACGTTGGATTATAATATGCATTAATAGTTGGCGGCGTCATTCCCCATTCTGTTTTATCAACCTTTTTTCCAACCTTGCTTAACTGGTATTGATATTCATTCTTAGCGCATGAAACAAGGTTTTCAAAATATTTACTTCGATCAATTGTAACGTTACTGTAATCTCTCCATTTATCTGTATAACCAATCTTCTTTAAAAATGTCTTCAATTTTTCTTTTGCTATTACTTTAGTGCTGTCACTCATCCAGTCTAATTTTCCAATCCTGCCTTCAAATGCTGTTTGCAAATTGTTCACCATATCAAGCATCCTCTTTTTTGCATCTGCTGTAAAATATCTTTTTACATACAACTGCCCTAAATCGTCGCCTAAATTTCCATCTGTATTACGAACCATTCTTTGCCAGCGTGGCCTTATTTTTTGTTGCCCGCTTAAGGTTTTTGAATACTCAAACTGTGTATTTACAAAAGGGCTGCTTAGTGCCGGTGCCGCATCAGCCAATACATGAAAACGTAAATAATTTTTCCAGGTTTCAACAGGTACAGACTGGAGCAATTCATTCAGTTTTGCATAATAAGCAGGTTGGCTCACATTTACTGAATCTATGTTTATACCAGTTGAACTTAAAGTATTCGTCCATCCAATTACAGGTTCTTGTTTATTAAGATCTGCAACAGCCATTTTATGATAATTGCTTTGCGGGTCACGCAATTCAACCTGTGTTTTATGGCTTGCCGCCATTTGTTTTTCCAAATCAAAAACTTCGGCAACTTCTATAGAAGCTTTTGTAGAATCATCGCCTGCAAGCATGAACAATTTTTTCATGTACAATTTATATGCATCAACAACCTGTTGTGTTTGCGCATCTGTTTTAAAATAATAATCACGATCGGGCAAACCTAAACCTGACTGGAAATAAACAGCAATGTTCATCGAACTGTTTTTATCATCAGCCGCAACTGACTGGCCAATTATGGGATTATCATTTTCTAACTGAAGCTGGCTTACAAACGCCATTATTCCTGCAGCATCATTTATAGAATCAATTTTTTGCAGATAAGGTTTTACCGGGTCATAACCACGGTTTTCTATGGCAATAGAATCCATTCCGGATGCATAAAAATCACCAACTTTTTGCCCGATGCTTCCAGCTGGCTGATCGCCTTTAGAAACAGAATCAAGTATTTCATGAAGATGATCTCTTGTTCTGTCAGCAAGATCATTAAAAGCACCAATTCCTGATTCAGTTTCAGGAATATGAATTGTATCAAGCCATTTGCCATTTACAAATTCAAAAAAATTATCTCCGGGTTTTACGGCAGAATCCATGTAGCCTGTTTCAACAAATTTTTTAGATGTTTGATCTGTATTAGTACAAGCAGAAAAAGCAACCAATGAAACAGCTACATATAGCAGTTTAGATTTCATATATATATTTTGAGGTGCGTAAAATAAAGCTTTTGAAAATACTTGCTTAGATTTTTTTATAAGCGAAAACATCATCAATGTTGAGGTTGCACAATAAAGACGCTGCAACAATACCTGCAGTTTCGGCCCGTAACCTTGTAGTGCCAAGCGTTACGGGAATATATTTTTGCTGAAGCGCCAATTCAATTTCAGCGTTTGAAAAATCACCTTCCGGACCAATAAGCATAAGTTTATTTTTATTTTGAGTGGCTAATTCAAGTAATGATTTTTTTTCTGTTTCAACACAATGCGCAATTAATCTTAAACCATCAAAATCCTCCTTAATAAATGCATTGAATTTTTTTGGCTGATGCAATTTCGGCAACCATGACTGCTTGCTTTGCAGCATGGCAGAAACAAGAATGTGATTCATTCTTTCAAAACGAAAATTTTCTTTTTCTGTATGTTCACAAATAAGCGGGATAATTTCAGTAATACCAATTTCAGTAGCTTTTTCAATAAACCATTCAAACCGTGTTGGATTTTTTAATAGTGATATTGCAATTGAAATATTGCTCGCACTTCGTTGCTCATAGCGTACAGCTTCAATTTGTACTTCGCAATTTTTTTTATCAGCGTTAATAATAGTAGCCGAAAATAAATTGCCATTGCCGTCAGTAAGTTGCAGTTGCGCTCCGTTTTTCATTCGCAAAACCTGTACACAATGTTTACTTGTTTCTTCGCTTAAAATAAATATAGGTTGCTGAATATTTTGTTCGTAGAAATATGGCAGGTTCATTTATTGTAAATGTAATAATTGCAAAAATGGTTCTTAAGTTTTGAAAATGCAACCAATCGCAATAATCATTTGTATTTACTGATTTTTTATGCAAAAAACGAAAGTATTTATTAACAAAATCAGTAATAAAAAATATATTAATAAAGCATTTTAACGGGTGTGAAACATTAAATTTGCAATCCTTAATTTTTAGGCTTTTATACTTGTAATTTAACGAATGGAAGACAATCAATTACCACAGGAAACCACAGATAACAACAGAACAATCCAGGTAAATATTGAAGAGCAAATGAAAACCGCATACATTGATTATTCAATGTCGGTTATTGTTGGCCGTGCATTGCCTGATGTACGCGATGGTCTTAAACCGGTACACCGCAGAATTTTATATGCCATGAATGAAATTGGCATGAATTCCAACAAGCCATATAAAAAATCTGCACGTATTGTGGGTGAAGTATTAGGTAAATATCATCCGCACGGTGATTCTTCCGTTTATGATGCACTGGTTCGCATGGCGCAGGAATGGAGCATGCGTTATAGGGTAATAGACGGGCAGGGAAATTTTGGTAACCAGGATGGAGATGACCCGGCTGCAATGCGTTATACAGAAGCACGTTTGCAACGCCTTGCCGAAAGTATGCTGGAAGATATTGAAAAAGATACGGTAGATTTTCAGTTCAACTTTGATGATAGTTTAAAAGAGCCGGTTGTTTTGCCATCACGCGTACCACAATTATTATTGAATGGTTCAAGCGGAATTGCGGTTGGTATGGCAACCAATATGATGCCGCACAATTTAACTGAAGTTGTAAACGGCTGTATTGCATACATAGATAATAAAGATATTGCCATTGAAGAATTAATGCAACATGTAAAAGCGCCTGATTTCCCTACAGGAGGTATTATTTATGGAATGGATGGTGTGCGCCAGGGTTTACTTACAGGAAGAGGCAGAGTGGTTGTGCGCGGAAGATGCCATATTGATACCAAACCAAGCGGCAGGGAACAAATTGTAATAACAGAAGTTCCCTATCAGGTAAACAGGGATGCTTTAACAGACAGGATAGGACAATTGGTAAATGATAAAACTATCGAAGGTGTTGCACATGTAAACAATGAAAGCAATAACCGTGAAGGAACACGAATAGTTATTGATCTGAAGCGTGATGCTTATTCAAGCGTTATTGTAAACCAGTTGTATAAGTTCACAGAACTGCAAACAAGTTTTGGAATTAATAATGTTGCTTTAGCGAAAGGCCGTCCAAAAATTTTAAACTTAAGAGATCTTATTGTTGAGTTTATTGAGTTTAGAATGGAAGTGGTTATTCGGCGCGCAAAATTTGAATTAAGAAAAGCAGAAGAACGCGCTCATATTTTAGAAGGATATTTAAAAGCGCTTGATCACCTGGATGAAGTAATTAAACTTATCCGGGAAAGCAGAACGCCAGATGAAGCAAAAGATGCTTTGATTAAAAGAGGTAACGAAGAAAAATGGTATTTATCCAGCGATAAATTTACTTCTCTAACGCCTGAACTATATCAGCAGCAGGAAGGTTTTTCTGAAGCACAGGCAAAAGCAATTCTTGAATTACGCCTGCAGCGCTTAACAGGAATGGAAAGAGATAAGATCGTTGAAGAATTTAACGGGCTTATCATCAATATAAAAAATATAAAAGAATTATTGGCCAGTGAAAGCATGAGATATGATTTAATTAAAACAGAATTAATTGAAATAAGAACCAAATATGGTGATGCAAGAAGAAGTGAAATTCAATATCTCGCAGATGAAGTAAACATGCTTGATTTTATTGAAAAGGAAGATGTTGTTATTACTATTTCGCATTTAGGTTATATAAAAAGAACAAGCGCTTCAGAATACAGGCAGCAACGCAGAGGCGGCCGTGGCGCTATCGGCAGCAAAACAA
>JBDUBY010000309.1:0-2854 GCA_040003735.1 Parafilimonas sp. | reverse complement strand
CAAAATATCTATTAACAAAACAAATTAACACAGCAACTTAAATTTGCAACACATCTTCCGGTTAATCATTAACTGGATTTGTATTTCTTCAGAAGCAATCGATTTCTTTAAAGCACAGTTAATTATTAATGCAAAGAATAATTTTATTACTCTCAGTTATATTTATTTTTAATATAAACGTTCATGCTCAAAACAAAAATTCCATTGCGGGAAGCATTGTTGATAGTGTTACTAAACAACCAATAGAATATGCTACAATTACTTTAATCAATTCAAAAACAAACCAGGCGCTGAACGGTTCTACAACTGACAGTATTGGTTATTTTGATGTGAATGATATCGAAGCCGGTGTATATAATCTCTCATTCGAATCAATTGGCTATTCAAAAAAAGTAATGCATAATATCACAGTTAAAGAAAGTCATATTCCAAAAAATATCGGCACCATTTCTTTGCGTAAAAGCATGAATACACTTAAAGATGTTGTGGTAACATCGCAGGTAAAGCAAATAGAAAACAAAATAGATAAACTCGTTTTTAATACAGCAAATGATATTACATCTCAGGGTGGTGTTGCAACAGATATTCTTAAAAAAGTTCCGCAAATTTCTGTAGATGCTGATGGAAATGTTGAGCTTGCCGGCAGCGGTAGCATTCGATTTTTAATAGATGGGAAACCTTCAACCGCATTCGGAAGTAATATTACTGATGTGTTACAATCTATTCCTGCAAGTGAAATAAAAAGTATCGAAGTAATAACTAATCCCGGTGCTAAATATGATGCGCAGGGTTTAGGCGGTATCATTAATATTATTTTAAAAAAATCAAGAGTGAATGGTATTAATGGCAATATTTCTTTAAATGCCGGAACGCGTTTAGAAAATGGTTCTTTTAATATTACCGTGCGGCATAATAATTTTGGCCTGCATGCATTTGTTAGCGGCAACACAAGGCTTAGTTCAAAAACACATTCTGTTTCTGATCGCACAACAACTGATAGCATTGATAAAGAATACCAGCTTTTTCACCAGCAAAGCATGCCGCTCACAAATCGCTATGGCTTAGAATCCGGTTTAGGTTTTGACTGGACATTTAACAAGTATAACAGCTTTTCGGGCAATGTTAATTATAATCGTTTCGGCAGCTCAGGCAAAGGTTTGGTAAACCAGGAAGAAGCAACCACTTCTTTTAACAACGACACTGCCTTCTCAGATATTTTTTCAACCAATAATTATAAAAATAATTTTTTATTTCATTCAACTGACGCAGATATTAATTACAAAAGAACTTTTGCAAAGGAAGATCAATCGCTTGAAATTAATGTAAGCACAAGCCTTGGAAACAACAATTCAAAAAATAATAATTTCCAAACTTTATTACCACAGGATTCTGCTTATTATGGAATCAACAATAAAAATTTTGGGAAAGAAAATGAAACAGAAATTGAGATTGATTATGAGCAACCATTTTCAGAAAAAATAAATTTTGGAGCCGGTGCAGACTTAACTTTTGACAACATCAAAAGCAACTCCAATGTTTTTGCGTTAGATCCATTAAACAAATTATACTCATACGACAGCACTGTTTCAAACTACCTTTCGTATAAGCAAGCCGTGTATGCAGCGTATGCAGAATTAAGTTTCCCGGTAGGCAATTTGTTTGATGCAAAAATTGGATCAAGATATGAGCGCACTGAAATCAATTCTTATTATTCAGATGCGGCGCAGCAATTAAAAACAGGTTATAATACATTTGTTCCTTCAATTTATTTTCTTAAGAAATTAAATGATAACCAGTCAGTAAAAATCAGTTATTCAAGGCGTATTAACAGGCCCGATTATGATGACCTGAATCCATTTATTAATACCAGTGATCCAAAAAATATTTCGGCAGGAAATCCATATTTAAAACCTGAGACAGGCAATCGTTTTGAATTATCGTACAATCATAATTATAATAATGCAGGCTCATTTATGATTAGCGCTTTTTATCGTACCAGCAATAACGATATTCAGCCATACACAGCATTTTATTCTTCGCTTACAGTGGGTGATTCTGTTTACACAAATGTTTCAGTAAGTACAAGAGAAAATATTGGTCTCGAAAAAAATATGGGTATAAGTTTTTATGGAAGTTTACATGCAACAGAAAAGCTTAATATAAGAACAAACCTGTCTTTTTTCAGGCGGCATATTTTTAATGGAATTGATTTAGGCCGCAATCCTACAAGTTTTAATTACAACTTCAACGTGAATTGCTCTTATGAATTTAATAAGACTTTTTCAAGTGAATTCTTTGGCAATTTCCGTTCGCCGAGAAATGAATTGCAGGGCAGGTATCCGTCATTTACATCGTATACAATTGCAGTACGTAAACAGTTTTGGAACAAAAAAGCAAGCATTGCAATAACAGCAACAAACTTTTTAAATACTTATTTAAAACTGCCAACCGTTTTATACGGAACTAATTTTGTAACCAACAGTGTTCGTGAAATTCCTTTTCGTTCTTTTGGTATAAATCTTACATGGAAATTTGGCAAGCTCGATTTTAAGAACGACAAAAGCGAGGAAAACAAAGAAATGAATGCAACCGATAACAACAATAATAATGGCTGATATTTATTGCTGCAATTCTTTTTGTTTGTTTTTATAAAGTGAAAATAGAATTGAACCTGTAATACAAATTACAATTACGCCGAGCGAAATAAAGACCTGTTTGTTTGTATCAAACCATTCATCAACCCAATGTGCGCCTAACATTTTTAAGCCGATAAACATTAAAACAACAGCAATTCCCTGTTGTAAATATTCGAATTTTGCAACTGCACCTTTTAATAAAAAGAATAAGCTGCGCA
>JBDUBY010000110.1:0-30403 GCA_040003735.1 Parafilimonas sp. | reverse complement strand
TATCAACCTGCTTCCAGGAGCCAATTTGCCCAAGTGTGTTCACTATTTTATAAAATACATCATCATTGTACAAATGCCCGGCACGCATATAATTAAACTGTCTGAAAATTTTTGGATTGAAAGTATTTTGCCTGAAGTAAACTGAATAATTTCTATTAACACGCTTTTTGAATAATTCCGGGTGCTGCAAAATGCTATCGGGGAATTCCGCAAAGTATGTTTCAGGGTAATAAACAATATTACCTATGTAAAATCTTTTTAAGAAAGATGTGTCTGTAACTTTTGTTGTATCTGCAAATCTCCGCTGTTGCACCGTTATAGATGCTGTTGGGTTATTTTGTTTTTTTTGCTGTGCGTTTTCAAGAATCCGCATTTGCTCAAAAGGATCTAACGTAAGTTTCAATAAAGATGTATTCGCTGTATCTACAACAGCGGCAAGATTATCGCGGTGAATAAGAAAATAACCTTTATCTCTGTATAAAGCAATTAACCGATCTAATTCAGCAGCAATAATTTCTTTTGAATAAGGCGTTTTTCCGGGTTCAATCTTAGTGCCTTTCCTATTATTTTTTGTTATGCGCAATAATGCAGCATCTCCAAGATCATATCCAAAAGAATCAATAATTACGCGTTTGCCAACATCAATATTCATTACAACTGTTGCCCTGTATTGCGGTAGATCTTTTCTTTTAGAAAAAGTATCAACATAAAAGGTATCACTCAACACTGCATCAAAATAACCTTGTGAAAAAAGAAAACTGTTCATAAAGCGATGCGTTGTACTTATGTTTGTTGTATCAAAAACCGGCGGGTTTTTTAAAGAATACAAAACACCAAATTTTTGAATTTTTCTTGCAAACAAACTATCAGCCCAATAATTTACCAGGTTTTCCTGCAGTCTTGTTTTTTCGTCTTTACCTATATCGCCATTAATGTTTATTTTGTTATTATAAATAAAGGGTGTATCCACAGGATAGTTTCTTACTCTTACTCTATCAACAAACAGAAATTTCTGCTCTGTGCAGGAGCATAATAAAAAAATAAAGCAAAAAATTATTACAGTAAATGAAAATTTGTTAACGCTCAAAATCATAAAGAATGCTCAGCAGGAATGAAGTCAAATATATCCAAAGTTTACGCCACAAAAAAAACAGGGACGAAGATGATTTATTTATAGCAGAAGGCGTAAAAATTGTGGATGAATTAATAAATGCTGATTTTGTTATAAAAAATATGTATGCTGTAAAAGATTGGATTGATAATAACCAAACTATTAATAATGTAATTGAAGTTAGTGATGATGAGCTAAAAAAAATTTCAAATTTTGAAACACCTAATAAAGTTTTAGCTGTAGTTACTCAAAATAAATCAACACAAATTCCCGTTCTAAAAAATAAGATAACATTATTGCTTGATGGAATACAAGATCCGGGAAATCTTGGCACCATTATAAGAACTGCTGATTGGTTTGGTGTTGAAAATATTATTGCATCAACCGATACTGCTGATATGTACAATCCTAAAGTGGTGCAAGCAACAATGGGCAGTATTGCAAGAGTAAATGTATTTTATACTGATGTTAAAACATTTCTATCAACCAATACTATTATGGTTTGCGCTGCTGTTTTAAATGGAGAGAACATTTCAACCATCAATAAAATAAATGAATGCATTTTAGTTATTGGTAATGAATCTAAAGGCATAAGAGAAAATATTCAGCCTTACATTCAGAAAAAAATATCCGTACAAAAAATAGGAAATGCAGAATCGCTTAACGCCGCTGTGGCTACAGGAATTATTTTATTTAAGCTGACGGAACATATTTAGCTCTTCCCATTTGCTTTAAAAAAGAAACGTGCGAAATTACAGCCTGGTACATACGCGGGTATTCTATATAATCAATATTATATTCTTTACACGCATCCCTTATAATCGTGCTGATTTTTGGGTAATGTATATGAGAAATTTTGGGAAAAAGATGATGTTCAATTTGAAAATTCAATCCACCAACAAACCATGAAATCACCTTACTTCTTGTAGCAAAATTGGCAGTTGTTTTTAACTGGTGAATTGCCCATTCATCTTCCATTCTTCCAGAAACTTCATCAGGCATAGGAAAATGCGTGTGCTCTACTGTGTGTGCTAATTGAAATACGATGCTTAAGATAAATCCCGCAATAAGCGTCATTATCAAATAACCAATAATAGTGTCCATAACACCAACAGTTAACATTGGGATTAAAACAAAAATGGTAACACTTATTACTTTATAAGCCCAAAAATAAAAATGATCTTTAGCTGTCATTTTCTTTAGCGGCATATCTCCGATCTTATGAGAAAAATATTTTTTATAATCAGAAAAAAATATCCAATAAATATATAACCAGCAATAAAAAAACCAAAAATACCAATGCTGAAAACGGTGAAACTTATATTTCTTTTGTGTTGAAGCCATTCTTAAAAAAGGCCTTGCATCAATATCATCATCTACACCATCAATATTCGTATATGCGTGGTGAATAATATTGTGCTTCATATTCCACATAAAATGACTTCCCCCTAAAAAACCTAAAGTAACAGCTGCCATTTTATTTAAAACGGGACTGTTGCTAAAACTGCCATGCGCTCCATCGTGCATTATATTAAAACCAATTGACGCAACGGTTGTACCAAGTAAAACGCATTCCAATATCGCCCAAACAGCAGACGGTGTAAAAAATACCAAATGAATATAAAGAGCAATAAATACTGTAATCAAAATACAGGCTTTAAGCCAAAGTTTATAGTTGCCTGTTGTTGATTTACCGGTAGTTTCAAAATAGTTTGAAATTCTTTTCTTTAACTCTGTGTGAAACGACGGTTTTAATTGTGTGAATTTGGGAATGTTATTCATTACTACCTATTGCGTGGATATGATGACAAAGGTAACAATTTATAGGTTAAGGTTATGCAATCTTTATTAGGAAAAGGATAGCTTTTGCTTAATATTATCCCATTTTCGCCTTGAAACAGGGATTATTGATCCATCGTGCATTTTAATTTCGTGCTCTTTAGAAAAAGATGCGATATAACCTGAATTGATCAAATGCGCCCTATGCACGCGAAGAAAATTTTGTTCGGTTAACAATTCATCATATTCTTTAAGCGTATGAGATGTAAGTAATGGTCTTTTATCTTTTAAAATAAACCGCGTGTAATTACCAACTGCTTCGCAGCGTATAATTTCATTACAATAATAAAAAAAAGTTCCCTCCGCTGTTGCAAGCGCAAGGCGATATTTGGAAGATCTTTCGGGCAGGTTTAAATTATAATTTAAATTCTCATATAGTTTTTTATGCTGCTGATTATTACCTTGTTTCTGCAAAAATCTTTGCACCGCTGCTTTTAATTCATCAGCATCAATGGGCTTTAATAAATAATCAAGCGCACTATATTTAATAGCTTTAATTGCATAATGATCATACGCAGTAATAAAAATAATTTCAAAAGGATGGTCTGGGAAATGTTCAAGCAACTGGAAGCCATTAATTAAAGGCATTTCAATATCTAAAAAAACAAGTTTTGGTTTAAACTTATTAATAGCATTTATGCCCGCTGAAGCACCAACAGCTGTATAAATTTCACTTACTTCTGCAATGTATTTTTCCAAAAGCAGTTTTACAACATTTACAGCGCTTTCTTCATCATCAATTATTAAAGCTCTGATCACAAACAGTTATCTTTTATGTTGCTATCAAAGGTAATTGTATTTCCACACAAGTTCCCCTGGCGTTGTGATGATCATCATAAAGATCATGAATAAGAAATCTTGCATATTCATGCTGTGTTCTGTTGATTATAGCAAATCTTTGCTCCATAAGCGAAATGCCCTTAGAAAGATGTTTTGCTATATCTGCTTTAAGCTTTTCTGAATGCTTTCTTCCAACACCATTATCAATAATATAGAAACATAAAAGATCATGTTTAATAACGCCGCTGATGGTGAGTTTTCTATCGTTACTTTTATTTACAAGCCCATGCCAAATTGCGTTTTCAGCAAACGGTTGTAAAAACAAAGCAGGCACCAGTAATTCCTCTGCATTTAGTTCTTCATCCATATCAATTATAAACTCAAAATTATTTTTAAGACGCACCTTTTCCAGTTGCAAATACAACGACAACATTTGAAGTTCTTTATCCAAAGAAATGGTTTCCTCATCTGAATAATTCAATACCATTCTTAAAAGCCTCGATAGTTTTGTAAGATAAGTATTGGCATCATCAATCCGGCCTGTAAGCATACATTCCTGTATTGAACTCATGCAATTAAAAATAAAATGCGGGTTCATTTGTGCACGCAAAGCTTTTAATTCAAGCAATGCATTTATGCGGATTATTTCTTCTTTTTGTACTTCAAGTTTTTGGTTAAGCTCTTTTAAATTTGTTATACTTTTTATTTTTGAACGCCGGTTCTTATATAAAGCATACAGCAAAATTGCAACAGTTATCAAAGCCGCTGCAGCAGCAATAAGCCATTCCCTGTTACGTTCGAGCTGTAAGGATGATGCTAAATTCTGCGCTTTTAATTGCTGATTTTCTGTTTCTTTTTTTTCGGATTCAAATTCAATTTGCAGTTTAAGAAGCTGATCTTGTTTGTCCTGTGTAAAAAGACTGTCTTTAATTTTGTATGAACTATCAAGCAAAGCGTAAGCGCTTTTATAATCACCATTTTTAAAGTAAACATTAGACAGACCTGCAAACACAGATTGTTGCAGATTTTTATCAGGTGCATCAATAGCCAACTGCAAAGCAGTTTTATAATTGGCTATCGCTTTATCCACATTATTTAGCTGGCCATATATTTCCGCAAGCCCGCTATAAGCATAGCCCATATCAGTTTTAGCATTTATTTTTTGATAATAATTTTTAGCTATCAGCATATTTGTTAAGGCATTTTCATACTGACCTTTATTTTGATATGCAATCGCAATATTTTCATAGGCATTTCCTGTACGATAAATATCATCATGCTTTAAAAAAACAGGAATTAATTTTTTGTAATAATATAACGCGGTGTCGTATTTTCCTTCATACTGATATGTGTTTGCAATACTTGAAAGCGCCTGGGCCATATATAAATCATCACCGCTTTTTTTATGAATATCGTATGCTTGCTGAAAATAGCTCCGCGCTTTTACCGGGTTCTTTTCAAGATTATAAATTCTGCCAATGCTGAATAACATTTCAGCAGCTCGGGATTGATCTTGTGTTTCCTGGAAATTATTGAACGCCTTTGAGAAATAAGATAATGCAAGAGGATAATTACTTTCACTAAGATAAACGCTGCCCAGGTTAGCCAGCGGAACACCAATTGAATTCTTGTCACCAATTTTTGTAAATTGTTTAAGTGCCTTGGTTAAATATGTTTCAGCCAGTATATTATTGCCATTACAATTGTATGCCCAGCCAAGCACATTATTGGCGCTGGCAATACAATTTGCGTTATCTGTTTTAACCGATAACTCCATTGATTTTTTACCATAGAAAATTGCTGAATCAACATTCAATGTGCAATAACTAAAACATAAGCGGCTGTAAATAAATGCACGCGTGGTGTCATCTTTTGCCTGGTTCAATTGCTTAAAAAGCACATTAATATCTGCAGCATCCTGGGCCTTAGCAATTTGAAAAAAAACATGTAGTAATAATATAAGCGTAAGCCTGGTTCTCATTGCGGCAAAACTACTTATTGCAAAGCGCTTCTACCAAACCGTTTACTCATTTTCAATAACCATTCAATAAACTTTTTTTAATGATTTTTGAAAATCGACCACTTACTAATTCATTATTACCATTTAATAACTGCTTTCCATAACGGATATATTTTTTGTATTTTAGTTAGGCAAAACTTAATGAAAAAGCGCCATTCCGCTATTTTTAAAATAAGTAAAATAGTTGTTACCAATAATGCATTTACAACGATTAAAGCTGCAGGTTATTAACTAAAAAATTCAATAAGTATTTATAAAAACCGGATTGAATTCAATCATAGTAAAGAAACAAAATTATTATAACTTTTATGGGGGTTATGCTTAAGCCGTTCAAGAAATTGAGCGGCTTTTTTGTAATTTTTATATAACTGTAAGCTGATAAAAATCATCAGCCAATAAATATTTATTGGCAAGTTGCTGCAACTCTTTTGCCGTAATATTTTTTATAGATGAAATGCTGTTAGCAAAGTAATCGGCACTTAAATTATTAAGAATATAATTCTTCCATCGAGACATAGTTTGAAATGGTCCATCAAGATCTCCAAGAATGCTCCCGATCATATAATTACGCACAAGATGCAATTCTTCTTCGGCAACAGGCTCATCACACAAACGCTTCATTTCTTTAAAAACTTCTACCGTTGTTGCTTCGCAAACATCACGGCCAGCTTCTGTTGAAATCATCCATGCACTTTCATGAATATGATTTTGAAGATAACTGTGAATACCATAAGTATAACCTTTATCTTCTCTTATATTGCTCATTAATCTTGAACCAAAATATCCGCCAAAAATATTATTCAATACCTGCACTTTAATAAAATCCGGATGATGGCGATTAGGAAAATGCCTTGCTATTCTTACAGCGCCCTGCACTCCATTTTCATCATTAACAATAACATGATTTTTTTGGCTTTCAGGGTTTGTATTGTAATTAATTATTTCTGCTGATGAGTTGTTGCACAGCAACGAACCAAAATTTGCGTTAAGCAATTTCTCAAGATCATCGGGCAGGTTTCCTGCTGCAAATAATAAACATTTACCATTGATATAATAATCATCATAAAAATGAATAAGCTTGTTGCGCTCGAGATTATCATAATCCATAGTAGATGCATACTTGCCATAAGGATGTGAAAATCCGAACAAGTATTCATCAATTAAACGATTGGCAACAAAATCGCATTTTTTAAGATTTACTTCGAGGCTTTGTTTCTGGTTTTGCTTATAAATCGCAAGTTCTTCTTCAGGAAAAATACTTTCAGTAAACAACTCGTTTACAACAGGCAATAATTGTGGCAAATGTTTACTTAAACAATGCAGTTTTACAGATGCTGTTTCGTTGTAACAATTACGGTTAAGATAAGCGCCATAAAATTCGAAAAAATCATTTATCTCAAATGCTGTTTTATTTTTTGTGCCGTTTTTAAGAAGGTAATTTGCAGAGGCTGCAGTCATATTATTTTCTTCGTAAGCATTGCCCGCAAAAAACACCCATTCTACAAAAGCTACTTCCTGCTCAGGCGCACGAATTGCATGTACAGGAATTCCATTGTCAAGTGTAAAATATTCATAAGGTTTTAAATGGAGATCAAAATCTGTTGCATCAACTATCTTCGGTTGTGTCTTTCTATTCAGCATAATTATTTTTCAGGAGGGCAAATGTAATTCAATGATGCTTATGATTGTTTTGTTAGATGAACAGTTGCAGGTTAAAATATTTTTTTGCTTTATTTGCTTATATGGAACCGGGAATAAGGGAATTTTTCAGGCGCATTTCATCAACCGTTGGCTTGCTGATTATCTGGATGATGATAAATATAGCTGTGGGAATAAAATACAAACTTGCTTTTTATGAAGATAAAATACACTGGTACAATATTGTATTTTATATATGGGCAATTCTAAGTTTTGCTGCGCTGATTTTTGCTTACATAAAAATCTGGAAATCTCCTATAAAAGATTTGCATGACTGATACTTTACCATATCAAACCTGCAACGTTATTACTCTTTCATTAATGCAACAATTGCTTCAAAAATATCTTCTGCATTGGGCTTGCTGAAATAATCGCCATCACTTCCATAAGCAGGCCGGTGTGCTTTTGCAGTAACTGTTTTTGGAGCAGCATCAAGAAAACGATAACCTTGCTGTTCTTCCATTACTTTATTAAACATATATGCTGCTGCACCGCCGGGCGCATCTTCATCAATAAAAATAATGCGGCTTGTTTTTTTAAGCGAGTTTACAATGGAATGATCAACATCAAAAGGCAACAATGTTTGCACATCAATTACTTCACAACTTATGTTTTCTTTTTCAAGACGATTGGCAACTTCAGTAATTATACGAAGTATTGAACCGTAAGAAACAATCGTTATATCACTTCCTTCTTTTATTATTTCAGGAATGCCCATCGGAACTCTAAACTCAAGTAAGTTGGATGGAAGTTTTTCCTTTAAGCGATAACCGTTCAGGCATTCTATTACAATTGCTGCATCATTACTGCTTAATAACGTATTATACATACCAGCAGCTTGCACCATATTACGCGGAACACAAACATACATTCCACGCAGCGCATTAATAATCATTCCTAACGGCGAACCGCTATGCCAAATGCCTTCAAGCCTGTGGCCACGTGTGCGCACAATAAGCGGACAACTCTGTAAACCTTTTGTTCTATATTGAATAGTAGAAACATCATCTGTTAGCGGCTGCAAACCATACACTAAATAATCAAGATATTGTATTTCTGCAATCGGGCGCAGGCCTCTTAAAGCAAGGCCAATACCCTGGCCCATAATTGTTAATTCGCGTATACCTGTATCAAATACTCTTGTGTTGCCATACTTTAATTGCAAGCCGGCAAATGCCTGGTTAACGTCGCCGATCATTCCCACATCTTCACCAAAAGCAACAATACGCGGATTAGCTGAAAGCAATGCATCAAAATATTTATTCAATATTTCATACCCATTTTGCACCAGCGCATCATTATTATATTGCGGCTTAATTTCTTTTATACGCGAAGCGCTTTTTTCATTATCGCTATATGCATAAGAATTGTATAAAGCGCTGTTTGAAGATTTTAATTCATTATAATATTCTTCAATTGCTTCGTGGCCAGGAAAATCTTTTGTTGCATTAACAGCTGCGAATAAAGCTTTCGATACGTCTTTCCGCAACGGCTCTGTATTTAATTCTAATTGTTTTGCTGAATTTTGCAACACGTTATAAACATTCATATCATTCACCATTGCACTTCTTATCAAGTCAACTGCTTTTGTGGCCTGATCTTTTATCGGTTGTAAATATTCTTTCCATGCAGCATTGCGACTTTGTAATACAATTTGTTTTGATGAATTTTCAAGCTCAATTAGTTCCTCATTTGTTGCAATATTATTTTCGGTAATCCATTCGCGCATTTTCTTTAAACAATCCCATTCGCGCTCCCATTCCAAACGTTCAGGTGTTTTATAACGTTCATGGCTGCCTGATGTAGAATGACCTTGCGGCTGCGTTAATTCTTCAACATGAAAAACAGCAGGTACATGTGTATCACGTACTTTTTGTAAACCGCTTTCAAATATTTCGCACATGCCAGCATAATCCCAGCCTTTTACGGTATAAATGTCAAGGCCATTTGTATCAGGTTTTTTTTGAAAACCTTTTAAAGCAGCAGATATAGAACCTTTAGTTGTTTGATATTCTTTAGCTACCGAGATACCGTATCCATCATCCCAAACAAAAACTGCCAATGGAATTTGCATTACGCCGGCAGCATTTATGGTTTCCCAGAAATGTCCTTCAGATGTTGATGCATCACCAATAGTAGTGATGCAAATTTCATTTCCGTTATTTGAAAGATGTGTAAACGGTTTTAAAACTTCGCTGTTGCGAAATAATTTTGATGCTAATGCGAGCCCAATACTGCGTGGCATTTGGGATGCTGTCGGGGCCATATCTGCAGCCACATTTTTTTGAGCAGTCAAATCTTTCCAGTTACCATTTTCATCTGTGTTAGCAGTAGCATAATGGCTTACCATTTGCCTGCCTGCACTAAACGGCTCATGCTCCTGGTTTGGATCTGCATATAACTGCGCAAAAAACTGCTGAATGGTTCCAATGCCAGAAGCAAACATCCATGTTTGATCACGATAATAACCGGAGCGAAAATCACCGGGCTGAAAAAATTTTGCCAGCGCAACTTGCGCCACTTCTTTACCATCGCCAAAAATGCCAAATTTAGCTTTGCCGGTTAGTACTTCTCTCCTGCCATAAATGCTGGTTTCACGACTTTCAAATGCAATACGGTAATCATTAAGTACTGCATTTCGAAAGCCTTCATAAGAGAGCATATCATCTGTAACTGTGGATGCAGCAAAATTTTCCATAAGGCAAATGTAAGTATTGCGAAAATAACCGCTGTAAGGCAGAAATTCTACCTTTATTCCTTTGATTGTTTGCGCGAAAGAGAATCGGCAGTTGTTGGCTTCGTAAAATAAATATTGTTATTGCCGCCGCCAAAGAATTTATCAAAATCTTTTGTATAAGTAATGCTTACACCTTGCCTTGTAACACGGCCAATTGTTCCGGATGTGCTGGCGCCCAGGCTGCTGTGATTAAAAATTATTGCACGCAATTTCCGGTCTTTAGAAAGAATGATCTGAACAGAAATATCCGGCAGCCACTGAAAGTTAGTGTTGGAAGTAGCAACAGCAGCGCCGCTTACATTAAAATCAAGATCGCCACCAAATGTTACTATAACGTTGTTATTAAAAAGGCTTTTATTCAATTTTAATTCTACTGCAGTTCTGTCTAAAGTATTACCTGAATTATTATTAAAACTGTAACTGCTATATGTTTTTGCGCCCACATCAAACTGCAGGCTTTTATCTCCGGTTAATTTATATAACAGATCAGAAACTGCGTTGTTTAAAACGCCTGCTATTTTTTGAGATATTGTATTAATGCCGGTTGATTGAACAAATGTTTGATTGCCGGAAATTTCACCATAAGGTGAGAACGAACCAAAGACAATTAACCATGTTACCTGTTTCAACATTTCATTTTCATCGCTTTCCATTTTTGCAAGTAAGCGATTGAAATTATCATTGTTCCTGATAGCGCTGCCTTCAGGAAAATCGAGTTTGAAAGTTATTTGCGGCTGGCTTAATTTCCCAACAAGATCAGCAATTACATAAACATCTCCGCGATAACCTGCAATATTCTGATCAAGCAGAAAACCTGATGAACTTGTAAGATCGCTTAGTGTAACATTCTTTGCTGTATATCTTGCTGTAATATTTATTATAGCATTAAAAGGATCGCCGCTCCATTCAATAAAACTATTTTGTTCCGGTATCAATTCAAAAGGTTTTTTTACCAGTGATTGAAAATTGAAATTATAATTTCCCTGTTCAATATTATAACGTCCATTCATGGTAACATCACCAAGCGCAGGCACATTTATTTTAAGCCTGCCATTGCCGGTTGCTTCAATTATATCGCCGGTTAATTCATCAAGAATTACAGAAACAGTTATTTTATTATTAGCAGTAAGATCAAGATCAATATTAAGATTACTCGTTGCCGTTGCAAGGTTAGTTTGTAATTGCTCACCATATTGTTTAAATATAATAAAGTCTGCATCCGCACTTTTTTTGCTCGTATTTGTTTGAATATAAAAATGAGAGATATCTGCAGGTTCGCCGGTTATTGACATGTGCATATTTTCCTGCGGCCCTGTTAATGCCAACGTTGCTTTTCCAATAACATTTCCATAAAACACCGGGTTATCTTTTGCTCTTGTATCAAGTATCAATAATTTGTCTGTTGACATGTTGAAATTGTACCTGTTATTTTTAAAACCAGTTTCATTTAATATGCCGCTTACTTTTCCTGTATTGCCAAATTTGTCTTTTAGAATAAAATTTCCGAAATCAATTCCATCTTCTTTAAAAACAAAATCTGCAGACGGAATGGTGTAACGAACCTGTGTGTATTTTACTGTAAGTGCGCCGCTATCAAGATGGGTATGGCCTGTTAAATGCAGATCTTTTAAATCGCCATGCAGGCTAATTTCACCTGTGGCAAGACCTGTAATATCATCAAACAGGTTTCCTAAAAAAGTATTTAGAATACCAACCTTTGTATGGTTTAATTTGATATCAGTTTGTAAAGGCGTGGTTATAGAATCTTTAAGATTGTACGAGCCGTTAGCATTCATCACAAAATTCTCATCATCAGCTTTTACATTAAATACAACCTTTCCGTTGTCTTTATCATAGTTAGAAGTAATATATACCAAACCAATAGAATCATTATTTAGCCTGAACTGTGAAAGCTGTAAATGTGCGTCAGCAGTAAATTTTGTATAAATATCATGCAGGTAAACATCGCCGTTGGCAATACCTTCCATTGTTGGTCGCACGATGAACAAAGGAAAAATATCACCGATATCAACATTCTTTAATCTTACCGCAAGTGCATTCGATGTGCTGCCTTCATCAACTGATTCAATTGAAATTTCCTGGAAACCTTGCGTAAATTTCATATTTTTTGCTGAAGAAAAATGATTACGTATCACCACTTCGCCCTGGTTTTGAAGGTTCCATCTTTTATCATTTAAAACAAAACTGGAAGGATGAAAATTTACACTTACACCTTCAGGCAATGTTTGTACATCCGCATCGAGCTGCGCATCGTTTAATGTTGCATTTGCGCGTGTGGAAATATGCACATGCGACAAATCATTCGCAGAATGAATAGAAATATTTGTGTTTGGAAAATACGTGCTATCGCTTATATAAATTTTGCCAATATTACCTGAAAGAAACAAACTGTCGTTATCGCCATCGCCATTAATTACAGCATCCTGCAGAGAAAATCTTTTGTACTTTCCTGCTGGAATATTTATTTTAAAGTTGAACTTGTTTCCATTAACTGTGCTAATGTTTCCTGTGAGCAATGCATTATCAAATCCTGAAAGATTTGAATCAATCAAACTTGCATATTTATCAAAATCAGCAGTACGAATTGTAACTGTAAAATTCTGGTTGGTTAATTGATTTTTTGGTGGATTGATATATGAAGGATAATAATGATTTAGAAAAGATTGAAAGCTCTGCGGCAACTCAAGTATTTTATATTGCCCTTCTGCTGATGCAACAAATTCGTTGCTTTCAAGCACTAATTTTTTTAAATTGTTTGAATCCAGTGAAACATTTAAAGTAAGTGAATCAAAATCTAAACTTTGATTATTATGCGTAACTGTTGCGTTCAAAATTTTTGCGTATCCTAAAAAATCATCAATGTTATGACCACGAAAATTCAAATCAAATAAACCGGCAACGCCAACACTATCTTTTGATAATTTTAATGAATAAAGATTTGCATTCACAAGATCGCCCAACACATTAAACGAAGGAACGTCTCCGCTAAGATCAACTGAAATATTACTTGTAAAATTAAAATTTGGATCATTCGCTGTAAAATCTCCCTGGAAATTTTTCTGCTTTATTTCTCCGTTAAAAGTTAAGTTGGAATAAGTATAATCTTTAAAACTCAGCGAAGTAAAATTGCCGTTGATTTTTGTTGCAATTTTATCAAGCTTAAAACTTTTGCCTTCAACCTTTCCATTAAAACTAACATTTCCCAAATCTGCAACTGATAAAAATTTACCAAGATTAAATTGCTTTGTTTGAATACTTCCCACATAAGCAGGTTCATCTTTTTTAGGTAATGAAAGCGAAATATCAGTGTACATTCCGCCCAAAGCACTGGCAAGCGTTCCTTTTGTTTTTATGTTGGTTGATGTAACACTTACATCACCAACAAAATGCACATTGCCCAACGCTGCAAGGTCAGGCGATTTAATAGTTGATATTTGAGGAAAGATGAATGCAATTTCGCGGCTGTTGGTTTGCACATTTGCATTGGTTAAACTGATGTTTGTTTTACTTGGTTCAGTAATATTTTTTACAGCAAGCTGGCCAGATACATAAGTACTGCTTCCGTTTTTTGCGAAAAGATTTTTCACTGTAAAATCTTTTACAAAGCCATTAAAATTTCCGTTCAATAAAAAACGTTCATTCCATGTTGCAAGCGTTGGCGCGAAGTAAGCCACATCATCAGAATATATAAGGCTGTTTCTTATAGATGCTTTCATCATCACCTTGTTTTCGAAATCGTTGATGTTGCTGAAATCTTTAAACTGCATTTCAAAGTAATTACTAAGCGTGCTTCTGTTTGTTTTAATAAGCAGTTTTGAGAATTCCATTTTTTGCGGCGTAAGTTTATAAGCGGCTTGTAGTTTTTTCAATTCAAAACCACTTCTTTCTTCCGCGCTTAAATCAATATTCGCAGTAATAGTATCTTTAATAAAATTCAGATTTGTTATAGTGCCGTTTATTTTAGAAGCTTCAATATGTTTTCCGTCAAAGTGATTTTTTTGCGGAATTTCTCCTCTTTTACTCGATCCAAAAAAACTATTTTTTATGTTTAATGTTGTTATGCGCAAACGCAAACCTGAAGGATTAAAATGCGTTGGTGCATCTTGCTCATTAATTATTGTGTCAGGATTAGCGCCGTCAAAATTCTCTAAACTGAAATAAGTTTTATCCATATCAATCGAATTGATAAGAATAAGATTTTTAGTGATGTCAATATTATCAGCATCTAACAAAAGGCTTGCTGTTTTCAGTAACATCTTTTTACCCTGCCAGCCATCATTCTTTAAATACACAACATTCTTAAGATCGAGCTTCTGAATTTTGAGAATAATTTTTTTACTATTTCTTTTTGCTTTTTTGGGAGATGTGAAATGATCTATAAGAAACTGGTAATTCCATATTGAATCTGTTCGTTGTTGCTTTATAACTGCATCTTCCAAACCAATATATTTCAGTTCAATATTTTGTTTGAAGAAGAACCAATCTGTAATGCGCAGTTTTAAAGCGCCGGCATTTAATAAAGTATCTTTTTGTTGATCGAGAATAAGCGTGTTGTTAAGATTCATTTTATCAAACAATGAAAAATCAACACTGCCAATTTTTACAGTTGTGTTCAGATCTTTTGAAAATTTTTTGGCTACTTTATCTGCAATAAAATTTTGAACCGGACTTGTTTGAATAAGCAGCCAAACCAATAGTAGAAATGCAATTACACCAATAAAAAAACGAAGAAATATTTTTGGCCACACAACAAGAAAAACAATCAACAGGAGAATAATTGCAAAAAAAAGTGCATCCGGCCATATAAACCACCAGGCTGCAGTGCCCATTATTAAACCCAAAACTATTTTCAGAATGTTTTTTTGCAAATTCAATGTGTTATAAGAGTAAAGATAGATTGAACATTGTGAATTAAAATTCTTTTACGCTGCGCAAATTTGTTGTTAATAACATAAAATTAATCTGCAAAAATTGCTCGTCATCTATAACTTGAAGAAGATTTTCTTTTTATAGAGAAAATAACAAAGGCTCCATTCCAAAGCAAAAATGCATAACGAAGAAATAATGGCGTTAAGCATATCAGGAACATACATAAGTTGCAAAAGCCCGCTGCTGATTGCAGTGATGTAACCATTAAACCATCTTGAACCGACTATTTCAAAAAACAAATAAATAAACAGCGAGTTCATCCCAACTATAAGAAAAAACTGAAGGTACTTTTTGTGATCCTTTATATCAATCCACCAATAACAAAATGCCAAACCCAAAAGGCACCAGCCTAAAGATGCAAGTGTAAAAGAGGATGTTGCAATGCGTTTTATAATTGGCGTTATGTTCGCAACATCTAAACCAAAACCAATAATCAAACAAATAAAACCGCATAATAAAAGCGGCCTTATTTTATTTGTTTTATTACTTAAAAATAATTTTCCTGTTAATGCGCCGGCAATGGTATGCACTGCAGTTGGTATGCAATTAATGGCTACCCAACCATCGCTATTAATTTTATTCATTAAAATCAAATCAACATAATTGCCAAAATTGTGCTGATCAGTGAACGGCTGATTAAAGTTTGGAATATTTGTAAAACGGAATAAAATTTCTGTAAGCAGCAAAAGAAAAACACAAAATATAATTTGTGCAGTTGCGCTCCATTCAAAAATTAAAAATGCAACAAGCGTTGTAAAAGATAGCTGTGTTAAAACATCCCATAATTCAAACGACAAACCTGTTTTTCTTACAGCATAATCCAGCACTCCCCAAAAAAATAACCAACCACAACGCTTTAAAGTTTTTTTGAAAGATGTATTCCATGTATAGCCTTGTTGCTTTTGTTTTCTTAATGAATAGGCCATTGAAACGCCGGCCATAAACATAAATCCGGGCTGTATCAGATCCCAGAAATGCAAGCCATTCCATGGATGATGAAAGAATTGCTGCATAAACCCATGCAAAAATGAATCTTGCGATGCATCAGATAAATGCTCGTATAAACCCGTGCTTTCTAATGCCAGCAAAACCATAATAAATCCACGCATAAAATCGAGTGAAAGCAAACGTTGCGAAAGATTAGTACGAAATGCTAAAGGCTCCATAAGCAGGTTTTATGTTGTACAAAATAAAAAAAGTTTTGAGATTTCGTTTTTGTTTTTCATATTCGCATTAGAATGAAGCAACAAATTTTAAATAATAATTGGTGGTGGCATACAAACTCTGTTCGGGGCCTGTAGCTGCATTATCATTATATATATTTGCAAAGCCTCGACTAATTTGTCGGGGTTTTTTTATTTTATAATGTTGAATAAAGAGCGAAAGTACAAGTGTGCGACGCAACGAAGCTTAATAGTAATTCGATAGCTGGTAACATAAAAAGATTTTTATTACATGAAAAAGATTGAGATAGAAACAAGATATAAAAAAATGCTTTCTGATATTTATACGCCGGTGAGTATATACCTGCGTTTACGCGATCGTTTTCGCGATACAATTTTACTTGAAAGCGCCGATCATCAATCATCTGAAAACAGCTTTTCTTACATCGGTATTAATGCCATCGGCGGTATTGAAATAACAAATTTTAAAAGCATTGAATTTAAATATCCTAATCACAATCCTGAGCATGAAGCGATAAACAGTGGGGTAAATGTGCCGGATTTACTTTGGAATTTTATGCAACACTTTCATGTAAATAATCTTGAAGATAAAAGTGCAAAAATTGCGCAGGGCTTGTTTGGTTATTGCACATACGATGCAGTGCAGTTTTTTGAAACAATTGAATTAAAAAGTAAAAGCAAAATACCCGAAATACCGGTAATGCGTTACAGGTTGTATCAATATGTAATTGCCATAAATCATTTTAAAGATGAAATGTTTTTGTGCGAAAATGTTATTCATGGTTTGCAAAGCGAATTTGAAATTATTGAATCACTGATAAAGAGTAAAGATGTTCCCGTTTTTCCATTCAAAATACAAAAAGAAGAAACTGCAAACATAACGGACGATGCATATAAAAAAATTGTACAAAAAGGAATTCAAAGTTGTTTACGCGGCGATGTTTTTCAAATAGTTTTAAGCAGAAGGTTTCAGCAAAAATTTACCGGCGATGAGTTTAATGTGTATCGTGCGTTGCGAAGCGTAAATCCCTCTCCTTATCTATTTTATTTCGATTATGGCGATTATAAATTAATGGGTTCAAGCCCGGAATCTCAATTGATAATTAAAAATGGAAAAGCAATTGTGCATCCAATTGCCGGAACATTTAAACGCACAGGCAATGATGAAAAAGATGCAGTGCTTACAGAAGAATTATTGCTTGATGCAAAAGAAAATGCAGAGCATACAATGCTTGTTGATCTTGCAAGAAACGATCTTAGCCGTTGTTGTGATGCGGTTAAAGTAACCCAGTTCAGGCAGGTGCATTATTATTCGCACGTTATTCATTTAGTAAGTGAGGTTGTTGGCAATATCCGCAAAGATGCAAACCCGTTTCAGTTACTAGCGCTTACTTTTCCGCAAGGCACTTTAAGCGGCGCACCGAAGTTTAAAGCCATGCAATTAATTGATGAATATGAGCATACAACACGCGGGTATTATGCAGGCTGTATTGGTTTTATTGGCTTTGATGGAAGTTGCAATACGGCGATTATGATCCGAACTTTCTTAAGTAAAGAAAACACGTTGCATTACCAGGCAGGTGCAGGTATTGTTGCAGCGTCTGTACCTGAAAGTGAGTTGCATGAAGCAAATAATAAATTGGGTGCGCTTAAAAAAGCGATTGAAAAGGCTGAGCAGTTATGAGTTATAAATTATAAGTTATGAGTGAAAGTGTGCTTAAAAATAAAAGTTTTCAATTTGCTGTTCGCATCATAAAACTGTATCATTATTTGATTATTGATAAAAAAGAATATGTTTTGAGTAAACAGCTACTAAGAAGCGGAACTGCAATTGGAGCATTAATCAGAGAAGCGCAAAACGCAGAAAGTAAAGCAGACTTTATTCATAAATCAGGAATAGCTCAAAAAGAATGTGATGAAACAATCTATTGGCTCGAACTTTTGAAAGAAACAAACTATTTACAAACCCAAAGAATTTGATAGCATTTATACCCAAGCAACAGAACTTTTAAAAATGATTAGAAGTGCTATCATAACAAGCAAGAAAATTTATAATTCATACTTATAATTTATAACTATTAATGAAGATTTTAATTTTTGATAACTACGATTCGTTTACATATAATCTTGTGCATTTGGTTGAAAAGATAACGCATGAAAAAGTTGATGTGTTTCGCAACGACCAGATTGCTTTGGGGAAAGTAAAAGACTATGACAAAATTATTTTATCACCAGGACCAGGCGTTCCATCAGAAGCTGGATTACTGTTGCCATTAATAAAAGAGTATGCATCAACAAAACCTATACTTGGTGTGTGTTTAGGCCACCAGGCAATTGGCGAAGCATTTGGTGGAAAGCTTACAAACTTGTCATCAGTATTTCATGGCGTTGCAACACCAATAAAGAAAGTCAATAGTCAACAGTCAACAGTCAATAGTAATTTGTTTGCTGGCTTGCCGGAAACATTTGAAGCCGGCCGTTATCATTCATGGATAATTAGCAAAGAAAATTTTCCAGATGAATTAGAAATAACAGCAGAAGATGAGAATGGTTTTATTATGGCATTACAACATAAAACTTTTAATGTGCAAGGTGTACAATTTCATCCTGAAAGTGTGTTAACACCGGATGGCGAGAAAATCATGCGCAATTGGTTGTCGCTTTAATTTTACAATTTCAGTTAAAAGACAATGAAAAAAACCTTACAATATTTATTCGAGCATAAAACACTTGCTTATTCAGAGGCAAAAGAAATATTGATTAATATTTCAAAAGGCATCTATAATGATACAGAAGTTACAGCTTTTGTAACTGTGTTTTTAATGAGAAGCATTACTATTGAAGAACTGGAAGGCTTTCGCGATGCCTTGCTCGAGCTTTGTATAAAAGTTGATTTAAATGGCCACAAAACAATTGACATTGTTGGCACCGGCGGCGATGGAAAAAATACTTTCAACATTTCAACACTTGCCTGTTTTATCGTTGCAGGTACAGGCCAAAAAGTTGCAAAGCATGGTAATTACGGCGCTTCATCAATCAGCGGTGCATCAAATGTTATGGAGCAACTTGGTTATAAATTTAAAAGCGATAATAAAAAATTAAAAATTGAAATTGAGGAAGCGAATATCTGTTTCATGCATGCACCTTTGTTTCATCCTGCATTAAAAACTGTTGGTCCAATTCGCAAAAATCTTGGGTTAAGAACTTTCTTCAATATGCTTGGCCCGATGGTGAATCCTGCTTCGCCGGCGTTTCAATTGGTTGGTGTTTACAATTTAGAAATGGCAAGAATCTATAATTATCTTTTGCAGCAAACATCAAGATCATTCACCATCATTCACAGTCTTGACGGTTACGACGAAATATCACTCACAAACGATACAAAGATTATTACAAATGAGGGCGAAAAAATTAAAACGCCAATTGAACTTGGAAAGCGTTTTGTGGAACCCGAAAGTATTTACGGCGGCAATAGCGTTGAAGAAGCAGCTAATATCTTTATGAAAATAATTAAAGGGGATGGAAGCTGGTCGCAGAATGCTGTAGTGCTGGCAAATGCTGCAATGGCTTTACAATGTACGGGCAATTTTAAAGAATATGAAAATGCATATCATGCTGCTGTAGATAGTTTGGAAAGCGGCAAAGCATTAAATGTTTTACAGAAATTAATTTCGCTGCAATGAATATTTTAGAAACAATAGTTGCACAAAAGAAAAAAGAAGTCGCTGAAAAAAAAGCGAGCATGGATATTGATTTCCTGAAATTTATGTCAACCGATTTTGACAGGAAGACAATATCATTAAAGCAAAAATTGATGGCAAACTCTGCAAACATTATTGCAGAGTTTAAAAGAAAATCGCCATCAAAAGGCTGGCTGAATGAACATATACATGTATCTGAAGTTGTGCCTGAATATGAATCGCATGGCGCTGCTGCGGTTTCTCTTTTAACTGATAAAGAATTTTTTGGCGGCGATATTGAAGAGCTTAAAATTGCGCGTCTTGAAATTGAAATTCCGCTTTTAAGAAAAGATTTCATGATAGATGAATTTCAATTGTATGAAGCAAAAGCTTATGGCGCAGATGTAATACTTTTAATTGCTGCATGTTTATCACAACAAGAAGTAAAACAACTTGCGCAAAAAGCAAAAGAATTGCAACTGGAAGTATTGCTGGAAATTCATTCGAAAGAAGAATTAGATTTTATTTGTGATGAAGTTGATATTATCGGCATCAACAACCGCAATCTTGAAACTTTTATAACAGATGTAAAAACATCAATCAACCTTATAAAATTTTTGCCATCAAATAAACCTATAATTTCTGAAAGTGGTATTACAGTTGTTGATACAATCATCAATTTACATAACTTAGGTTTTAAAGGATTTTTAATTGGTGAAGCTTTTATGAAAGCACACAAACCTGCGATTGCTTTTGCTGATTTTATGAAACAGCTTAAAGCAAAAATAAAATGAGAATCAAAGTATGCGGACTTACCAATGCAAACCAGGTTCGGCAATTAAATGAACTGGGAATTGAATTTGCCGGCTTTAATTTTTATCCACGCTCACCAAGGTATGTGCACAAAACAATGCCTTCAACAGCAATAAAAAAAATTCGTAGTAAAATAAATAAGGTTGGAGTTTTTGTTGATGCGGATGCCGATGAATTATTACGAACGGTTGATGAATGTGGTTTGTATTTGGTGCAGTTGCACGGAAATGAATCTCCGCGTTATTGCGAAAAAATTTCTAATTATATAACGGTCATAAAAGTTTTCCGTTTGCTGGATGATGATAATATAGAATGGAAGATCAAGGATTATTATGATACTGCCGACATGTTTATGTTTGATACTGAGACGCCTGCTTTTGGTGGCAGCGGAAAAAAATTTAACTGGCAAATTTTAAAAGATATCAATATACATAAACCATTCTTTTTAGCCGGCGGAATTTCACCCGATGATGCAGATGAAATAAAAAAGTTTATGCAGCAACCTGCGGCAAAAGATCTTTTTGCAATTGATATTAACAGCAGGTTTGAAGTAATGCCCGGCATGAAAGATATTGATATAATAAAGGCATTTAAGAAAAGGTTGTCTGAACCTTTGTTACCCAATTTATTTGAAGATGTTCAATAAATATCATGATTGAAATAAGGAAGGCTTCAGAAAATGATTTACCATCAATGCTTGACATTTATAATGAGATCATTGAAAATACAACTGCCGTTTTTCAATATGATCCGCACACATTAGAAATGCGCAAAGAATGGTTTGCAAAAAAGCAGGAAGAAAATTTTCCCGTTTTTATCGCAGAAGAAAATAATGTTATTGTTGGCTTTAGTACGTTTGGTCAATTTAGAAACTGGCAGGCATACAAATATTCTGTCGAAAATTCTGTGTATGTAAAAGCTGACCAGCGTGGCAAAGGCATCGGAAAATTATTATTACAGCCTTTAATTGATGCTGCAAAAGAAATGAAGTTGCATACAATGATTGCAGGCATTGTTGCAGATAATGAAGCCCGTATTGCTTTGCATAAACAATTTGGTTTTGTTGAAGCAGCCCATTTTAAAGAAGTTGGCTATAAATTTAATACATGGCTTGATCTTAAATTTTTACAACTCATGCTTTAAACGCAAACTATAACATGATTATTTATAAATCTCAATAGCAGTTTCGCCATTAGATTTTACATATCCGCGATACATTCCATCAGTATCAAAACTCATTGTAAAATTTCCATCTTTATCAACAGCAATCAAACCGCCATCACCACCTGCAGCAGGTAATTTTTTCATGATCATTTCATCAGCAGCATCTTTTAAACTTTCATGCGCAAATTCCATTCTATCGCTTACAGTTTTTGCCATAACCAATCGCATAAAATATTCTCCCCATCCTGTGCAACTTATAGCGCAGGTATTATTATCTGCATAAGTGCCTGCACCAATTATCGGCGAATCTCCTATTCGTCCATATCTTTTATCGGTCATGCCGCCGGTACTTGTAGCAGCCGCGAGATTTCCATGCATATCTAAAGCAACGGCACCAACCGTTCCATATTTATAATCATGATTATCGGGTTGCTTTAATAAACCTGTTGTTGAATCTTTATTCAACGCTTTTAATGAGTCTTCTTTTTTTGCATCAAGCAAATCACTCCATCGTTGCGTGGTAAAAAAATAAGATGGCTCAACAACAGCGCATCCGCTTGCAGCAGCAAATAATTCAGCGCCTTTGCCTGCCATCAATACGTGTTCGCTTTTATTCATTACAGCTCTTGCAGCAGTTATAGGATTTTTAATATTTGTAACACCGGCAACAGCGCCTGCCTTCAATGTTTTTCCGTCCATAATAGAAGCATCCAGTTCATTCTTTCCTTCATTTGTAAACACTGCGCCTTTGCCTGCATTAAACAAAGAATCATCTTCTAAAATTTTTATAGCAGCTTCAACTGCATCAATTGCATTTCCGCCATCCTTCAAAATGGCGCTACCGGCATTTAAAGCATTTTGCAATGCCTGTTTGTATAGCTTTTCTTTTCCAGGCGTCATCTGGCTTTTAAGAATTGTTCCTGCACCACCGTGTATAACTAAAACATATTTATTTGTTGTTTGTGCTATTAATACAATAACAAAAAAATTCATCAGCATAAGAAGAAAATATTTTTTCATAGAAGCAATTTATGGATTTACGTTGTATTAATTTCCGCATCAGAATTTGATTTTTTGTAATTTTAAAAAAAGTTTTTATGCTTACTGATTTTGTGAAGGAACTCAATTCTTTATCCGACGATGAAATACAGCAGTTTGAACTTGCAATAAAAAAGGAAAAAACAGCAAGGCAAATCAATGAAATTCTTGGGGCTGCGAAGCAGGCAAAAGAAGAATCTGAAGAAGGCAAAACATTCGTTGCATCAACACCAGAAGAAATTATTCAGTGGTTTAAAGATGTAATGAATGAGAAAGATTGATTTTTCAAATCCTTTTAAGAAATCATTCAAGAAAGTTATTTCCAAAAAACCCGACGCTGTATTTGTCTTAATCCAAAAACTTTTTTTGCTCTCGGATGATATCAACCATCCATCACTCAAACTCCATAAGTTAAAAGGGGAACTTAGTAACTATTATGCAATTTCTGTTGAATATGATTTAAGAATCATCTTTGAAATCGAAGGAGATAAAATTGTATTGATTAACGTAGGCCCGCACGATGAATTTTATTAATGCATGCTTTCACCTTTATCCATACTTCAACAATACTGGAATCATTCATCTTTCAGGCCGCAACAGCAAGAATTAATCGAATCTGTTCTGGATGGAAAAGATACGATTGCCTTGTTGCCAACTGGAGGCGGCAAATCTGTTTGTTACCAAATTCCGGCAATGATGAAAGATGGTTTATGTCTTGTCATCAGCCCGTTAATTGCATTAATGAAAGACCAGGTTGCTAATCTTGAAAAAAGAAATATTCCGGCATTATTATTACACAGCGCACAAACATTTTTTGAAGTAAAACAAACGCTGCAAAACGCTGTGCACGGCAACTATAAATTTCTATATGTTTCGCCGGAACGTTTGCAAAGCAGGGTTTTGAAAGAATACCTGCCAGCATTAAATATTAATTTTATTGCAGTTGATGAAGCACATTGCATTTCGCAATGGGGCTACGATTTTCGCCCGTCTTATTTACAAATTCTTGAGCTAAGAAATATTGTTGATGCGCCATTGCTTGCGTTAACTGCATCGGCAACGCCGGTTGTTTTAAACGATATAAAAGATAAATTAAAATTAAAAGATGCAGTTGTTTTTCGTCAATCATTTCATCGAAAAAATCTTTCTTATTCTGTATTTAAAGTTGACAGTAAAATAAATAAAGCCATTGATATTTTAAACAAGGTACACGGCAGCGGAATCGTTTATTGCAGAAGCCGCAAACTCGCAAAAAAGATTGCTGGTTTATTGAACATTCAAAATATAAATGCAGATTTTTATCATGCAGGTTTAACTTATGAAGAGCGAACTAAAAAACAGGAAGCATGGCTGAATAATGATATAAGAATAATGGTTTGCACAAACGCATTTGGAATGGGCATCGACAAACCTGATGTGCGCTCAGTTATTCATTATGATGTGCCTGATTGTTTGGAAAATTATTACCAGGAAGCTGGCCGGGCAGGAAGAGATGAAAAAAAATCTTACGCAATTTTATTGTATAATTTAGAAGATGAAACGGATCTTAAAAAGTTAACTGAAGTTCGTTTTCCCCCAATAAAAGAGATAAAAAATATCTATCAATCGCTCGTTGATTATTTGCAAATTCCGGTTGGAAGTGGCGAAGGCAATTATTTTGATTTTAACCTGAATGAATTTATTAAGAATTTTAATCTTGACGTTTTTACAGTTATCAGCACTTTAAAAATGTTGGAGCAGGAAGGTTATTTAAGTTTTAATGAATCTGTTTTTCAGCAATCAAAAACAGGTTTTATTATTTCAAGAGAATTGCTCGTTGATTTTGAAAATGCGCATCCGAAATTAGAACCTCTTATAAAATCTTTATTAAGAACGTACGAAGGTATTTACGATAATAAAGTTTCAATTAATGAAAAGCTTATCAGCAGGCTTATACGAATTTCCGTTGAAGAAGTAAAACAACAATTGCTGCAATTGAAATCGTTTAATATTATTGAATATGAACAGCAAAAAGAAACGCCGCAAATTTATTTTATCACCAATCGTGCACCGGCGCAATATCTTGTTATAAATTATGAAAGATATAAACAACGCAAACAGGATTTTGAAAAGCGTGTAAATACAATACTGAATTATTTGCAAACAACAATTGCATGCCGCAGCAAGTTTATTGGAAACTATTTTGGCGATCACGAAATAGAAGATTGCGGAATTTGTGATAATTGTTTGAAAAGGAAATCAACAGCACTTAATGAAAAAGAATTTGTAAAAATTAAAGAAGAAATAATAAATATTCTCATCAATGAAAATATACTTATTCAAGATCTTTTGCAAAAGTGCAAACATGTAAAAAAAGAAAAACTTTGGAAAGTGCTGAAGCATTTGCAAGCTGAAAAAGTTATTGCAATTGAAAGCAATGGAACCGTTTATAAATTGAAGCCTGACCACAAAGAACAATAGTTGATAAAAAACAATTTTATTATTTTACAAAATTTTGATCTGTCATTGTGCTATAAAAAATAGTTGGCGTTAAACTTGATTTCATATCGCATCTAAACAAAAATATATGGCAAGCGAAAAAGCGATTTTAGCAGGTGGTTGTTTCTGGGGCGTTGAAGAACTTATCAGGAAACTCGACGGTGTTATATCAACAGTTGTTGGCTATACCGGCGGCGATGTAAAAAATGCAACTTATCGTAATCATGGCTCACATGCAGAAGGCATTGCAATTACGTTTGATCCTGATAAACTTTCTTATCGCAAGTTGTTAGAATTTTTCTTCCAGATACACGATCCTACAACGCGTAACAGGCAGGGAAATGATGTTGGCACTTCTTATCGTTCAGCAATTTTTTATTTAAACGATGAACAAAAGAAAACAGCGCAGGATTTAATTAATGAACTAAATACTTCCGGAAAATGGCCCGGCAAAATTGTTACCGAAATATTGCCTGCCGGTGATTTTTGGAACGCCGAAGATGAACACCAAAATTATTTGCAAAAAAACCCTTATGGTTATACCTGCCATTATGTAAGGCCTGATTGGCATTTATCTGGAACAACAAAATCGTAAATCTTTTATACAGTTAGATTTTGTTGACCTTTTAATTTCGTTGTTTTGACATTCATTTGCATTTAAATAAAACTATGAAAGTAAATCTTGGAATTTCTGAAGATAATTTAGACAAGGTTACAAAAACATTAAGCTAGCTTTTAGCTGACGAATTTGTACTATATACAAAAACAAGAAATGCACATTGGAATATTGTAGGACCAGATTTTCATTCCATGCATTTATTTTTTGAAGCACAGTATGGGCAACTTGAAGAAATTGTAGATGAAGTTGCAGAACGCATAAGAACATTAGGCCATTATGCGCCGGCAACATTGAAACAGTTTTTAGAATTAACACATCTCACCGAAGAGAACCGTGAAAAAAATGACAGCATGGGTTTTATAAAAGAATTGTTGGAAGATCATGAAAGTATTATCATTTTTATCAGGTCGCATCTAAATCAATTTGCTGAGCAACTAAAAGATCTTGGCACAAGTGATTATTTAACTGGGTTAACTGAAACACACGAAAAGATGGCTTGGATGTTAAGAGCACATTTGCATTAACAGGTTTAAATATCTCAACATTAGGAACGTAGATGAAGCATATTACTGTTATTATTTCTATTGATTATAAAAACATCTAATGAAAAAAATATTTGTGATTGATGATGAAACCGATTTTCTTATTTCCATAAAAGCATGGGCAGAAAAGAGTGGTCATGCAATAAGAACATTTGAAAATTCAGATGGTTTTTTAGACAATCTTTTAGAAGTTGAGCCCGATATTGTTTTAGTAGATATCAATTTAAAAGATGATGATGGCAGGCACATTTCTGAAGACCTTAAAAATATATTGCCATTTCGTACAATAGTAATTTTAATCTCCGGCGATCCGCTTGCGCTTTTAGATTATCACAGTCACTATGCAGATGGCATTTTAAACAAGCCATTTACTTTTACAGAACTGGAAAATAAATTAAGGCAACATCTTAAAAAATAAAATGGTTTGCATAAGCAAGGGTTATAAAACTTGCTTTTAAATTTTGCAAAAATTATTAGCTAACAATTAAAACCGGCACTGCTAATTTATGCCGAACCTGGTTTACTGTTTCTCCATATACAATGTCTTTTATCCCTGTATGGCGGTGTGCCCCCATGATTAAAATATCTGCCTCGAAATCTTTCACAATGCGTACAATTTCATTTACGCGATGCTGGTAACCTAATTGCGTTTGTGCATTATAACCTAATTGATTTAATTGTGCGGCAAGGGCTTTCAGCCGCATTTCGTCCGTTCTTGTTTCTTCATCATCTGTTGATATGCCGGAAAAAATTGCGGAAGCAGTTTCCACAACATGCAACAACAAATAGTGTGAACTTTTTGAACCCTGGTTAAGTGCATGTGCAATTAGTTTTTCATCCAGGTTTTTAAAATCAAGTGCTATTGCAATTTGCTTAAAAGGATTTATAGTAAGATTTTGTAACTGTGGTATTGCTCCATGTATTCCTTCGGCTGCACGTTCTTTTTTTCTTTTTGAATAGAATGGATAAAATGTCATTATTATAAATAACCATGCAAATGCAAGCGCGGCAATAGTAATTATAATTTTACATGCAAGATGTCCATCTGCTGACAGCACATCAACAATCTCGTTTATTACCATTCGTACATTTAGAAAGATCAAAATAATGGCAACGAGCCATGATAAAATTTTTGTTGGAAGTTTGATTGCAAAATTACCCATAGTTTTTTTATCACTCACAAAATGTATTAAAGGAATAACGGCAAAACCAAGCTGAAGGCTTAATAAAACCTGGCTGAACACCAGCATATTATCCACCTCTGATTCACCATAAACTAATATTACAATTACCGCAGGTACAATTGCCAGCAAACGTGTTAGTAATCTTCTGAGCCATGGGTTGATACGCAAATGCAAATAGCCTTCCATTACTACTTGCCCTGCCAATGTACCCGTAACTGTTGAGCTTTGTCCGGATGCAATTAATGCTACAGCAAATAAAATTGGTGCAACGGCGGTTCCTAACATCGGCTGCAACAAACGATGTGCATCTTGTATTCTTGCAACAGATGACTGGCCATTAACATAAAACACAGAAGCAGCAAGAACCAATATGCCTGCATTCACAAAAAACGCGGCGTTTAGTGCAATGGTGCTATCAATTATATTGTATTTGATTGCTTTTTTTATCCCATATTCACTATTCCTTATTTTTCTTGTTTGCACTAATGCAGAATGCAAATACAAATTATGCGGCATAACGGTTGCACCAATAATTCCGACAGCAATATATAAGGCTTCATTGTTTAAAGAAGATGGAACGAAGCCTTTGATAATTTCACCAACGTCTGGTTTTGCAAAAAATATTTCTACTATAAAAGACAGGCCGATAATTAAAACCAGCGATATTATAAACGCCTCCATTGTACGCATACCTTTTTTCTGAAGATAAAAAAGAAGAAACGTATCGAGCACAGTAAAAGAAACGCCATATACAAGCGGCAAACCCGTAAGCAATTGAATTCCTAAAGCCATTCCCAATACTTCAGCAAGATCGCAGGCTGCAATTGCAATTTCTGCAAGTATATATAAACAAAAATTTGTTACCGGCGGGTACACTTCACGGTTGGCCTGCGCCAAATCTTTTCTTCTAACAATTCCCAGCCTCGCACTTAACCCTTGCAGCAGCAAAGCCATAAGATTACTCATTAATAAAACCCATATTAATGTATAGCCAAATTTTGCTCCGCCCTGTAGATCAGTTGCCCAATTACCCGGATCCATATAGCCAACACTTACCAAATAAGCCGGGCCTAAAAATGCAAATATTTTTTTCCAGCCCTTGCCCTGTTTTGTTGCATCAATTGTTTCATGCACATTGCTTAAAGAATTTTCTTTATCGTGGTTGATCATTTATAATGGATTAACGCGTATGGCATTTGCCACTTGTTCGCTCAGTATTAAAGATTGCCGGTTTTTAAATTTTATCTCGACTGAATTATCAAACGGAAGCCTGCGTTTAACTTCGAGTTTTGTCCCGATAACTATATTCCTGCTGCTTAAAAAAGATAGTAATTCGCTTGCCTGGTTTTGAACAGAAGTGATTACAGCTTGTTTGTTCAAAGGCAACTCAGACAAAGGCAATTGCTGTTGCAAACTTATTTTCCCGTTGTTATCTGGAATAGGATCTCCATGCGGATCAAACTTCGGAAAACCTAAAAAAGCGTCGAGTTTATCAACCAGTTTTTTGCTGCGCACGTGTTCTAATTCTTCTGCTACTTCATGCACTTCTTCCCAGCTAAAATGCAATTGATCTACCAAAAAAAATTCCCATAAACGATGCCTGCGAATTATTATCAGCGCTGCTTTATTTCCTTCACGGCTTAAACGAAATCCTTTGTATGGATTATAATTTAGTAAGCTTTTTGCCTGCAACTTCTTTAGCATGTCAGTGATAGAAGCAGGCTTGGATTTTAAATGATCTGCCAATGCATTTGTGCTTACAGATTCATTTATTTGCTGCAAATGATAAATCGACTTTATATAATTTTCTTCAGCTATAGAATAATTAGGCGTCACGTAATTTATTTTTAGACAAGCCTAAAAATAAGTTTTATATTTTAATTATTAAAAAATTATTTTTATCGGATAAACAAAAGAATGAGAAAAGTTTTACTTCTTCTTTTACTGATAATAACCATTGCAGGTTGCAAAAACCCGGTACCAAATTATTCAGGAAATGAGAAGATGAGCGCAGAAGAATTTCTTAAAGCTTTCCATGAGTTGCACTTGCCGGCAGTTGTTGCTGATACGACGCTTGAGCGTTTTTCGGATACACTTGTTATAAGCAAAGCAGTTTTTACACAATTTATTCCTGATTCTGCGGTGAACACGCTAATAGAAAAATTAAACAGCGAGGTTGTTATTCATCCTGCAGGAATAATTCACAGAAAGGAAAGGGATTTTTTACTCGCAACATTTTCATCAGGCAGACAAATAAAACTTGCAGTATTTGCACTGGATGAAAAACATAAGTTTCTTAACAGTTTTACCATTTTAGATAACCTTAAAAGCGATACTTACAACCATAACGTTACAATTACAGAGGAGCCAACATTTATTTTAAAGAAGGAAAAATTCTCGCTTAATAATAAATCTTCGTATAACAGAAATGGTTTTGCATATAGCGCAACATCCAATTCGTTTACGCAAGTTTTGCACGATTCAAACGAAGACACTGCAAAAAATAATGAAATAATAAACCCGATTGATACACTTGCTGAAACAAAAAAATTCAGCGGAGATTATA
>JBDUBY010000321.1:0-2860 GCA_040003735.1 Parafilimonas sp. | reverse complement strand
TAGAGCATCTGACTGTTAATCAGAGGGTCGCTGGTTCGAGTCCAGCTCGAGGAGCATTAAAGCGGTTATGATTTATCATAGCCGCTTTTTATTTGCTATAGTCTTAAGTAACTTTGCATTTGAAATGACAAATGAAAAACATGATATAAAAGATCTGGACGATATAAAATTATTGGTAAATAGTTTTTATGATAAAGTACGAAATGATAATCTTTTATCGCCCGTTTTTAATGAACGTATTAAAGATAAATGGCCGCAGCATTTAGAAAAGATGTATACCTTTTGGGAGACTGTTTTATTAAACGGACGCAGTTATTTTGGAAGTCCGTTTCCACCACATGCTACCTTGCCTGTTGAACATATGCATTTTCAAAAATGGCTTGATTTATTCAGCATAACTATTGAAGAATTATTTAGCGGTGAAAAAGCAAAGGAAGCGCAATGGCGTGCTAATAAAATGGCTGAAATGTTCGAAACAAAAATAGAATATTTCAAAAGTCAAAAAATTAAACCATTACTCTAAAACACAGCAATCATCTTTTTACATTGGTATTTATTCTTGACGAGCTTTTAAAAGTTGCAGCGTTAATTATGCTTGAACGCAATTTATTTATGCTGATATAAGAATACTAAAGTGCTAAAATTTCAACTTTAATTAAAAAAAAGCTTTACAGTGCAAATTTTTTTGAATTTATACACTGTAAAGCTTTCAAAGTGCTTCTTGATTCTTTATTTAATTATAGGCTGCTTTCAATAGTATAAATAGATAATACTTCAGCATCGCTTAACGCTGTATTATAAAACCTAACATCATCTAAAGATCCAATAAAGAAATCACCGCCATAATATGTATAATCATCAGAACTATTAATTGTGTATTCGTCTTTAGGTAATTCATTACCTATTGCAAGGTTAACCGGCTTACTAAGTGTAAGAGGCGTACCGGTTACTGCCACTGTTTTTACCAGAGCACCGTTTATAAAAAATTTCATTGTGCCGTTTGTATAACTAACTGCAGCATGCGTCCAAGTTTCATCAGGTATAACGCCAGGATTATCATCAACATCATGATAACCATTATCCGCATGAAATGTTAGGAACAAAAAATTATCACACTGCAATTGAAATTTATAACCATTCCACCTGTTCAGCGAAAAGAAATAATTATTACAGTTTGTACCATGCCTTTTCATCCATAAGCTTATCGTAAAACTTTGCGGATTTAATGATGCAGCGTAAGGAACTTCAACAGTTGCACCATTACTAAAATCATAAGCCATGTTGGTCCTTCCAAACCTGTCTGCAATAAGCTTAGGTAATGTGTTTCCATCAACAGGCGCATTGCCAGGACCTGTCCAGCCTGTTTTTAATTCACCATTATGTCCATTGCCTGATGAATCATCTGTATTGCCGTTAAACTTCCAAAACGCAACAAGATTAGCAACAGAAACTTCCTGTATTAAATGAGAACTGAAAGTTGTTGCAGATCTTTCAAGATTCGATGTTGCATTATCAATTTGTTGTTGAGTATAACTATCGCTTGAAGCAATTGTCATTGCCAATTGCAAGGTTGAGTCAAGAGCTTCTTTTGCACCAACGCCATACTCGCCGGGTTTACTGCCTTCAGCAGTTGTACTTAAAATATTATTTACAGAATCTATTAAACTATTTAAAGCAGTTTTATTTGTTGTATAAGTACTGTTGCCATTATTATCTTTTTTGCATGAAGCCAATGCAAATAAAACCGCAGCAAGCATTATAAAAAACGGGAGTATTATATTTTGTTTACGCATAGCTGTATTATTTCAATGATAAAAAATTTGATTTATAATTTATGATTTGTATCTCTTTCACTTTGCGGAATGGGAAAGAATTTATCTGCATCATAATTAAAGTTTGGAACATCCTTCATTGCATCGCTTGCATAAGCGCTTCCATAACGGATCACATCAAAAAAGCGATGAAATTCCAATGCAAGTTCAGATCTTCTTTCTCTCCTGATATCACCACGTAATTGCGATTGATCAGTTGTTGTAATATCCGGCAATAAACCATCAGGCACCGTTCCAAAACCGGATAATGTATTATCATACAAATAAGATTCTCTTGCCCGTTTGCGAATTTTATTTAAAGGAACTAAGGCCTCAGAACTTTTTCCTTCTTCATTCAACGCTTCAGCTTCTATCAACAACACATCAGAAAAACGTAGTGCCTCATAATTTAAATTACCATCGCCTTTAATTGAAGTTGGTATTTCAGAAAGTGGTTGAATTTGTTTTTTACTGATGTAACCTGTTGTTGACCATGAATCCTGGTAAGTGGTATCATAATAATTTGGCGCATCTGTACCTGACATTGTATATCCTAATCGCGGATCAAGTACGCCATCTGTAGATTTTTCGAAATTATCTACAAGGCTTTGTGTTGGATAGAAAAAACCGTAACCATTTAAAGATCGTGGTGCAAACCATTGATTCAAATTATTGCCAAGAAATGGACTTGCACCAGTTTGCTGCCACACTGAAAAAATAGCTTCCGGATTATCTTTTGTACCTGCATTAAAATTATCAGTGAATAAATTATCAAGACTATAAATTCCTAATCCTTCAACCTGTTGTGCTGTTGTTGCTGCAGAATCCCATTTCTGTTGAAACAAATATGTTTTTGCAAGCAATGCTAACGCTGCACCTTTTGTTACGCGGCCATCATCAGCACCAGACCAAGTTGTTGGCAAAGCAGCAGCGGCATCATTCAAATCACTTTCAATTTGCAGATAAATTTGCGCTTGCGGAATTGCAGGGCTTTGCACTTCTTCAGGTGTTTCAACTTTTAAATGCAACGGAATATTTCCATAACAATT
>JBDUBY010000337.1:0-9587 GCA_040003735.1 Parafilimonas sp. | reverse complement strand
TATAAAGTGAAAGATATTTCGCTTGCCGAATGGGGACGCAAAGAAATAAGATTAGCCGAAGCAGAAATGCCGGGCTTAATGGCGCTTCGTGCTGAATACGGCGCAAGCAAACCTTTACGCGGCGCACGTATTGCAGGTTGCTTACACATGACCATTCAAACAGCAGTTTTAATTGAAACATTAATTGAATTAGGCGCTGAAGTTAAATGGAGTTCCTGCAATATTTTTTCAACACAAGATCATGCTGCTGCTGCAATTGCTGCTGCAGGTATTGGTGTGTTTGCATGGAAAGGTGAAACAAATGAAGAAGCTGATTGGTGCATTGAACAAACATTGTTCTTTGGCAGCACAGATAAACCTTTAAATATGATTTTGGATGATGGCGGCGATTTAACCAACATCGTATTTGATAAATATCCTGAGCTGATTCAAAATATTAAAGGATTGAGCGAAGAAACTACAACTGGTGTGCATCGTTTATATGAAAGAATGGCGAAAGGCACGTTGCCAATTCCTGCTATCAATATTAATGATTCTGTTACCAAATCTAAGTTTGATAATAAGTATGGTTGCAAAGAAAGTTTAGTTGATTCTATCCGCCGTGCAACTGATGTTATGATGGCAGGTAAAGTTGCCGTTGTTGGCGGTTATGGTGATGTTGGTAAAGGTTCAGCAGCTTCATTGCGCGGTGCCGGTGCCCGTGTAATTGTTACAGAAATTGATCCTATTTGTGCTTTACAAGCTGCGATGGATGGTTATGAAGTAAAGAAAATGATTGATGCAGTTAAAGAAGCTGACATTATTGTTACAGCTTCAGGTTGCCGGGATTTAATTAAAGGTGTACATTTTAAATTGATGAAAGATAAAGCGATCGTTTGTAATATCGGTCACTTTGATATTGAGATTGATGTTGCATGGTTGAATGAAAATTATGGCAACACAAAGAATGAAATTAAACCACAGGTTGATCTTTATACAATTGATGGTAAAGATGTAATTCTTTTAGCGGAAGGAAGATTAGTAAATCTTGGTTGCGCAACTGGTCACCCAAGTTTTGTAATGAGTAATTCATTCACAAACCAGGTTTTAGCACAAATTGAATTATGGTTGAACGCTGATAAATATGAAAACAAAGTGTATGTGCTTCCAAAACATTTGGATGAAAAAGTTGCCCGTTTACATTTGAAAAAAATCGGTGTTGAATTAGAAGAGTTAACAACAGCACAATCAGAATATTTAGGCATTCCACAGAATGGTCCTTTCAAATCTGAATTGTATCGTTATTAGTTTCATTGTTTCAATCGTTTGATTGTTTCAATGTTGAAATAAAAACCGAAGCAGAATTTGCTTCGGTTTTTTTTATAAACTGAATATTTCAACTTTAAACTTTTGAAACTTTGAAACATTTAAACTTTAGAAATATACCGCACCAAACTTCTCTTTGCAACCGGCAATAAAGTTTCTTCAACAGGCAAACTGATATTTGTTTCTATTGCATAAACCGCAGGATTGGGCATTTGCGAACGGTTGCGCACTAATTCTGTTTTTATATGTTCAAATGTATTGGCAATGCTTCGGTAACAGCTATCAATAAACTCCGTACGCATGCTGCGAAATTTTTCATCATGCTTTTCATAAATACTTAACCGGTATTGATACACACGTGTAAGAGAAAGTGTACTGCTTAAGAAAAAATAACCTTCACTTTGCTCTAACGGAATAATACCAACAGGAGAAATTTTTAACTTGTCTTCAATGGTTTCATAAAGTTCCGTGCCATTACTTATTGTTGATTTCATTTCACGCGAAGCATAGTTTATAATTTCTTCCAGTTGTTCCATCACATCATTATCATCCATCATTTGCTCATATAAAATTTGCAGTTTTTGCATTTGAATACCCGTAAGTTTTTTAGGAAATTGTTCCTGCAAAAATTTCTTATTCTCTCTGAATGAAACGAGATTATTATAATGAAAAATTACATCAGCCAATTGCGGATATAGTTTATGTTCATCAAAATATTTTTTCACTTCCTGCAAATATGCAAGCAGCGTATATTTCTTCAATTCAAAATCAATATATCCATCTGCAAACCAGGTCTCCGATAATGATTTCATACAAATATTTTTATCAATTTATCATAAAATATTAAAACAACAATTACAAATAAGATGCTGCTTTGTATAATTAGTTTAAAAGATTTTGTTACCAGCTTCATTAATAATGGCATCACGGTTGTGTCACTCACTTGTACTATATTTTTTTATGGCAGCACAAAACCTACTACCCAATTTATTTGCACAAGTTTATTATATTCAAATAAAAATTAAATGAAAATAACACACTTTATTGCACAACACATACAAGAAGTGTACGAAGGCAACAACTGGACTGATGTAAGTATTATCTCAACTATTAAAAGTATTACATGGCAACAAGCGCAACAAAAAACAGCAGCTTCGCCAAATACAATTGCTTCTTTGATGCATCATTTATATTATTGGAATGGTGTTATTATGCAACGCTTAAAAGGAAGTAATCCTTCCATTCCTGAAATAAACGGATATAATGTTAGTGAGTTTAAAAATGAAAATGACTGGCAGAAATTAAAAGAAAGAACACATGAATCATTTATTCAGCTTGCGAGTTTAATTAAACATTTTCCGGAAGAAAAATTAGAAGAAACATATGCAGAAGGCAAATCATCTTATTATAAAAACTTCCAGGGAATCGTTGAACATGCGCATTATCATTTAGGACAAATTGTTATTTTGAAAAACATTGTTCAAAGCACTCAGTTATAAAAATTATTTCAACGTATTCCAGCCTTGTGCAGTTATATCGAAACTGTTTCCGCCTTTAGAAATAAATTTTCTGCCTTCTTCCAAATCAGTCATGTAACCAATAATGCTGATGTTTTCGTTCAAAATAATTTTATCATAATCTTCCTGTTTTGCGGTAAAGATCAATTCATAATCTTCTCCGCCATTCAATGCACAAACAGTTGGATCTAATCCAAATTTAAAAGCCGCATTACGGGTTTCTTCAACTATAGGAAACTTTTCTTCATGCAAACGACAACCTAAATTACTTTGATTACATATATGCAACGTTTCGCTGCTCAGTCCATCGCTGATATCCATCATTGCAGTCGGCAATAAATTTTGCTGTGCAAAAAATTCAATAATATCTTTTCTTGCTTCCGGTTTTAATAAACGGCCAACAATATAATCTTCATCTTCAAGATCAGGTTGTATCTGTGGGTTCTCAAGATAAATGCCTTTTTCTCTTTCCAATAATGTTAAGCCTAAAAATGCAGCGCCTAAATCTCCGCTTACACAAATCAAATCGCCTTTGCTTGCAGTGCTTCGTTTCACAAATTTATCCGGCGCCACTTCACCAATTGCAGTTACCGAAATAATAAAGCCTTTTTGTGATGATGATGTATCGCCACCAACAAGATCAACATTATACTTTTCACACGCAGCATGAATGCCTTCATAAAAATCGTTCAATGCCTCAAGACCAAAACGATTACTTATGCCAATGCTTACAGTTACCTGCGTTGGCGTTGCATTCATTGCATAAATATCACTCAGGTTTACAATAATACTTTTATAGCCAAGATGTTTTAAAGGCGTGTACATTAAATCAAAATGAACGCCTTCAACTAAAAGATCAGTTGACACGACAGTTTGCCTGCCGAAATGATCAATCACAGCGGCATCATCACCAACACCAACAATTGTTGATGCATTGTGCAATTCAAAGTTTTTTGTAAGATGATCTATCAAACCAAATTCTCCAAGAGATGATATTTCTGTACGATCCATTTTTATTTACGATTTACAAATTACAATTTACGATTTTGCAATACGCAATGTTTTTAAGCTTGCAACAATTATGGCAAGCAGCTCATTTCCTTCTTTATGCAAAATATCAATAGTGCTTTTTAAAGATGGGTTTATTTCAACAATCATTTCAAGAAAGAACATTGATTCATCTAATTCTTCTTCTACGATCTTTAATTTATTTACAAAGTCAGGATTTGATTTTGCCCGACATGCAGCTCTATAGTTTGCAGCAGACGATGATGCTGAACGTGTCCCTTGGTCAGCATAATTTTTATTTACAACATTGTAAGGAAGACTTAGCACAAGTTTCGCATATTGTAAAGCGTATTGCTTCAATCTGTTCATCAAGTCTTGCTTCGTCATAACCAATTATGATTTTGAAATTACAATGTACGATTTGGAATTATCAAAGTACAGTTGCTTGTAAACATGTGCTTAAAGTAATCGTAAATCCAAAATAATAAATCGTAAATCAAGCAACTTCTCCTCCTTTCACTACTGCTAATAATTCATCATGAATAATTCCATTGCTGGCAATAATGCCGGGTTGATATGGATTATAATAATCACCTTTCATATCAGTTACTTTACCGCCGGCTTCTTCAACAAGTAAAAATCCTGCAGCGCTGTCCCATGCATTTAATTTATGTTCGTAAAATCCATCAAAACGGCCGGCAGCAACCCAACACAAATCCATTGCAGCACTTCCTAATCTTCTTACAGGAATTCCTTTGCGAATGAATTTACTGAACACTTCCAGCGGGCCATTTGGCATATCTAAATATGTGTAAGGAAAGCCTGTTACAAGGCAACTTGTAGCAACATGCTGCGTTTTGCTTACATGAATAAGCTTATCATTTAAAGTAGCGCCATAACCTTTCTGCGCAAAAAAGAATTCATTAATAAAAGGATTATACACCGCTCCCATTTCCATTTTTCCGTTAACCTCAACACCAATACTTACGCAACATATTGGAATATGATTCGCGTAGTTAACTGTGCCATCAATGGGATCAATTATCCATTTATAATTTGAATCTTGTACAATCTCGCCGGATTCTTCACTTAATATATGATGACCAGGATAATTTTTTTTAATGATTTCAAAAATTACTTCCTCGCTTTTATGATCAACTTCTGTTACAAGATTATTAATACCTTCTTTGTTACTGATTGAAAAATTTTTGGTGGAATATTCTTTCATTATCGCTGCGGCGGCTTCTGTAGCCTGCATTAATACTTGTTTTAGCATGCGCAAATATCTAAAAATCAAACCTAACTACATATAACATTTTGTTTCTGCTGAACATTGTGTTAACAACTAATATGAAGTATTGTTTTGAAGGCTTGTTAATCATAAAAAAATTACATAAAAAACTAGCCCAACTTTTATTGAATAAACATTGTTTGAAAATGTTGTATCAAGTCAAAAAATGTTTGACGATTTTAGAATTGCATTCATCGGTTATTAAATAAATCGTGTTTTAAACGATTACACTTTTGTAATAATAAACGGGAGTTATAATTATCCGTAAATGCGAAGTACAAAAATTATAAAGCTATTATTCCTGTTGATTGCCATCTTATGTTTTTTAATGGCGCTTATATTTTTGTTACAATGATTATATCCAGCTTACAACCGCTGAAATTTTTTGCGCTTCTTCCTGCCTGTAAAATATTCTAATACCAAGCGTGGTAGCGAGGTCTTTTACTATTTGCAAACCTAATCCTGAATATTTACTGCTTACTTCTGTTTGCTGAAGCATTGCATTTAAATCGGCTGCAATTTTATTTCCGCAAGAGTTGATGATGGAAATTGAAGTATCATCTGCCTGTATAGTGATTGTGGCTTTATTATCACATTGCTTAATTGCATTTTGCAATAAATTTCTCAATATAACTGTTAGAAAGTTTTCATCTGTGTTTTTAGAATTATCAGCACTTACTTCAATATTTAAAATAAGTTCTTTCTCTTTTATTTGCTCTTCAAAAAGTTCAGCTTCCTGCGTTAACAAAGGCAATATCTTAATTGTTTTATACTGTGGTGTAAAATTGTTCATCTGGCTTTTACTCCACAATAAAAGGTCTTCCATTGTTTCCAAAACATTTTCAGACGCTTTATTTAACCTGTCTTCATATTGCTGTTTTAATTCGCTGGTAAAACGTTCGGGATTTTCTTTTTGCAAATGCAATAGCTGAACAATGCTGCTTACCGGTGCACGCAAATCGTGACTTATCACACCAAACAATTTTGCTTTAGTATCATTTGCAACAGCAAGTTCGTTGTTAAGTTGATCAAGCTGCCGGTTACGCTGATCAAGTATTTTATTTATCTTTTCTTTATTGCGATAAATAAAATAAAGCAGCAGTGAAAAAATACCTAAACTGATTAATCCAAGAATTAATAATGTTCTTGTATTCGATGCTTGTTTAAGTTCAAGCATGTTCAGTTTATTTTTTTGATTTAAAGAAACAATCCGGTTTTCTTTTTCATTGGTTTGATAATGTGTTTCAAGGTCAGCAAATGTTCTTGATATTTTTTCTTTTGTAAGTGTGTCTTTAACCTGCGTGTATTGCTCATAATATTGCAGTGAAGTTTTTAAATCACCTTTTCCTTTATATGCAAGCGCCAAATATTGCAGGATGTTAGAATATAAACCTTTGTCGAGCTGCACTGCAACAGGCAGCGCATTAGTTAATAATGGAATTGCCTGTTCAGGTTTCCCGGTTTCTTCAAAATATCTGCCTTTTATCATTTGTGCCTGGAAAATTAAAAGCGGTGATTGAATAATCGCAGCAAGCGAATCTCCTTTATTAACATAAGGCAATGCTTTGCTATATTCTTTATGATCGATATAATAAATGGCGATGTTTAAATTAGAAGTAACTAATTCTGAAGGAAAAATAGATTGATTCTTTGTATGAATTACAAGCTGGTTGTTGTAATACAACGCCGAATCAATATTGCCTGAAGTAGTAAACGCTTCAACGAAAGAACTTAATAAACGGTTACTAACAACAGGAGAAATATCTGCAAAGCGTTCTCCCTGTCTTAAAATAGCCAGGCTTTTATCAGCCATTTCTGTATTAAGATATAATTTGGAAAGTTGATCACATTGTATAGCATAATCAAATTTTACTTTTGGATTTTGTGCAGTGTCCACAATTTTTTCCCGCAACTGGATGCTTTTAATAAAATAATCCTGCGCTGTACTGTAAAAAGATTTTTGCTGATAATAGCTGCCAAATGCAGAATAGATATCCTGCAATATTGCATTGTCTTTCGCAGTGTCTGCAATTGTTTGAAGAATATTTTTACACTCCTCCACTTTATCTGGTTGCTGCAATTGAAAATTTATACTCATCAATGCTTCGGATGCACCTGCAATTAATTTAGTTACACTGGCATGTTGTGCGCTATGTAAACTTTCATAAAAAAAATATTGAGCAGTATCAAATTTTAACTGGTAATAATAACCAAGAGCTGTGTACAAAAAAAAGCTGGCTTTATCTGAATCATCATCCGATTTTACCAATTGCAACCCTTTTAAACCTGCATGCTGTAATACAATATAATTATCCTGTGCTCCATTTTTATTTAAGCGCAACACGCTGCAGTAATCAAGCCATGCCTTTACTTTTTCTTTACCAGTTTTAAATTTTGATAAATCAGGCGCCTGTGATTTAACAGAGTTTACAATACTTAATAAAATAAAAAATATAAAAAGAATCTTCTTCATTTTGGTTGACGAGGTTTAAAAGCAATACAATTTCCGAATAAAACATTAATTCGTAAAGCTCAGCGCATGTTTATATAATTTACCAACAGGTAACACATGTGATTGTATGTTTATTTTATTTTTCTGAATTGCATCTACTTTCTTTTTATTTACAACATAGCTGCGATGAATGCGAACGAAAATATCCGCCGGCAATTTTTCTGTAATTCCATTTAAAGTTGTTAATACGAGATATTGCTTTGCAACAGTTGTTATTCTTGTATAATCTTTCATCGCTTCAAGATATAAGATATCGTGTATTGATATTTTATATTTATCATAACCCTGCTTAATAATGATAAAATCCTTTTCCTGTTCCGTATCAAAAGCAAAAGCTTTCACGCGCATTTTATAAAAATCATGAAGACGGAGAGCACACCTGGCAAAGCGCTCAGATGAAAGTGGTTTTAATAAATAATCAAATGCTTGCAGCTCATAGCTTTCCAAAGCGAATTCAGGATGTGAAGTTATAAATACCGGAAGTGCTGTATCCGTTATTTTTTTGCGCAGTAAATCTATGCCGCTAAAATCAGGCATTTCAATATCCAAAAAAATAATATCAGGATTAAAACGTGTAATTATTTCAATCGCTTCAAGCGGATTACAGCATGAAGCAATTTTTTGTAAAAATGAAAATTTCGCAGCCTCTGTTTCTACAACAGCACGATCAATTTCATCATCGTCTATTATAACATACTTAAGCAATAGTTTGGTAGTATCCATTCACAACAACTTTAAAGCGACAGCTTAATCGATTGCATAAAATTACAAAACTATCTTTTTTATCTTCTGACGATTTTCTCTATCCGTTTGTCGGTTATTGCAGGTAACCGAATAGATGTGTATCAATTTTGATAATGATGTTGTCATAAAATTTTTATTATGAAATTGAAATTAAATAAAGTTCACAGCATTGTTATTTTACTATGCCTGTTGATGTCTGCCAATTCGCTTCACGCACAATTTTTAAAAAAGATAATTAATGATGTAAAGCAAACTGCACAAAACAGGGCGGATGATAAAGCAAATGATGCTACCAATAAAACAATTGATAAGATTGGCAGCAGTACAAAGAAAAAATCAAGCGATAATTCTTCAAACATAGATACCGCTGCTTTTGGTGGCGTTTTAGGCGCTTTTGCAAAAGCTGCGCAGGATAATCCGAATGATACTTCAGGAGCAGATTTAGCGATGAAAGCATTGGGCAACTTAACAGGTGGCGGTGGTGTTTCTGCTGCTGATTCTGCAGACGCTATTAAAAATTATATGACAGCAAATGGCGGAAGCGGAATTTATTACGAATATGCAATTGAAACGAATACAAAACAAAACGGTGCTGCAAAAAGCACATCAAAAATGTACTTAACTTCTAATGGTGAAGGACGTTCCGAAATGAATCTTGCAGCAATAATGGGCGCAAAAAATGGAAGCCCGTTAGTTGTAATCGGAAGAATGAACCAGCCTCATTACAGTGTAATACTGGACGATGAAAATAAAGCGTATTCGCTAAATGTTATTGACACTTCTCTTATAAACATGGTACATGAAAAATACCAGGTTACAAAACTTGGTAATGAAACCGTGAATGGCTACAACTGCATTCATGCAAAATTAATTTCAACAACAGGCTCGGGCATGTTTAAATCTTCGAGCACAGAAGATATATGGACAAGTGTTGATGTGCCGGGCTATGCATTACTTAAAAAAGCAACCCTGCAACAAAATGTAACGCCGGGAATGATGAAAGCTTTGGATGATGCTGGCTGCGGTGGATTTTTTGTAAAGATGACTGCAGGTGATGGCAAAGATTATTCAATGACGATGCAACTAACAAAAGCCGATAAGCAATCTTTCTCTTCATCAATGTTTAAAATACCGGCAGGTTATACAGAATCAAAAGGCAATTTAATGTTTGGCAATATGATGCAGGCTGCACAAAAACAATAAAACAAAA
>JBDUBY010000045.1:0-2870 GCA_040003735.1 Parafilimonas sp. | reverse complement strand
TCAGAATGTGGATGTGTATGATAACTCAATTCCTGTTTTTAATAAAACTTATGTAAGTCCGTTTAGCGATAATGCAGATAATTATTACAACTTTAAATTACTCGATACGCAATACCTGGCTGGCAAACGTTTGGTACATTTTGCATTCACGCCAAAACGTCCCGGCGGTGATATGTTTACAGGCGATTGCTGGATTCATGACACCAGTTTTTCTGTACAAAAAATAATGTTGCGTCCTTCAATTGATGCAAATATTAATTTCATTTCAGGCTTAACATTGATACAGGAATTTAAACTGGTGAATGATACTACATGGTTTTTATACAAAGACAAATTTGTAGCTGATGTAACGCCTATCGGCAAAAATCATCTTGGCTTTAAAGCACGAAAAACAGCCACGTATAAAGATGTTGTTATAAACAGTAATTCGGTTATTGCAAATCTTGACTCAAACAAATCAAACGAAGATATTTTAGTAAAGAAAGATGCGCTAATTAAAACAGATTCTTTCTGGGTGCAAAAACGCCATGAACCTTTAAATGCAGATGAGCAAACGGTTTATAAAGTGTTAGACACGTTGGAAAAAAATAAAACTTACATACATTATCGCAACGGTTTAAATTTTCTCACAACAGGTACAAAAGATATTGGCAATGTGCGCATTGGTCCATGGTATAATTGGCTCTCAGGCGATCAGTACGAAGGCACAAGATTGCGATTTGATCTTGCAACAAACACAGGCTTCAACCGCAATTTAAATCTTCGCGGTTATCTGGCTTATGGCACAAAAGATCAAACATATAAAGGTAAAGGAGAAATAAAATATTTGTTTAGCAGAACGCCGTGGAGTTACATAGATTTCTACTACAAAAAAGACCTTGATAACGGCCAGGTCTTTTATGATCAGTTAGGTTCAGATAACATTTTTTCGTTCTTCCTTCGCAAGCCAAACATTCCTTATAAATATCAGCAGATAACTGAAAAAAAGTTTGAATATTATAATGAAACACATAATGGTTTTGGCATAGGAATATCTGCAAGCAGCCGTGAATACCAGGCATTACTTAATTTACCGGGCTCACAATTATTTCCTGTAAAGCAAGGCAATGCTTTTAATACTTTTGAAACGGGTTTGCATCTTCGTTATGCATACCAGGAACGAACTTTTGAAGACAATTTTTATCGCTACAGTTTAGGAAGTGATTTCCCTATTGTTGACCTGCATTACACGCATGGTTTTCCGGGCGTTTTTAAAAGCAGTTATAAGTATGATAAGATTGATCTTTCCATATCAGATTATATAAATATTGCACCTTACGGAACTTTATATTACAATATTTACGGTGGCAAAGTATTCGGAACACTTCCTTACCAAATGCTTGATATTCTTCCCGGCAACGATTGGTATTATTACAGCAAATATTCTTTTAATCTCCTCAACCGTTTTGAATATCTTACCGATCGTTATGCAGGTTTTACGCTTGAACACAATATTGGTTCAGGTTTGTTTCGTTATACAAAACTTACACGCAAATTAAAGCTTCGCCAGTTTTGGGAAGCACGCGGTGTTATCGGCGATTTATCAAAGGCAAATTATCAACTTAATTTTGTACCCGGAACCCCGTTTCAATCACTCAATAATAAAATGTATTTAGAAGTTGGTACCGGCGTTGATAATATTTTAAAATTCTTCTCTGTAGATTTTATATGGCGTGTACTACCAACACCTTTGCCCGATATACGTTCACAACGTTTTGGAGTATTTTTTGGCTTCAGTATTTCTTTATAATAAATACAATTTTTTTGTTACAAGCTGCATCAATTCAATTTAGCACGGTTGTGTCACTCCCTTGTACAGTTGATTTTTATAGCATCTATTTAAGATAATCTTTTCATTTTTCAACTTACCTTTATAAACAACAATTAACACGATGTGAAAAACAATAATCGCTAACCATTCTTTTCAATAGATATTTGAAAACGGTTAGCAAGTAGAAAATCCAAACCATTTTATTTACAAAAAACAAAACACCTTTGACAGAAACAATTATTAACCTCGACACATTAAATCCAATAGAATTTTTCGGCGTAAATAACAGGAAGCTTGACATACTAAGAAAAAAATTTCCTTTATTAAAAATACTATCGAGAGGAACGCAATTAAAAATTAGCGGTGCGCCAGAACAGGTAGAATCAGCAAAAGAAAAAATTGATCTCATCATCCAGTACATGGAGCGCAGCGGCGATATGAGTGAAAATTATTTTGAACAAATTCTTGGCGGCGACGATGTTGAAACCATTGATAATTTTGTTGAAAAAAATCCGAACGAAGTTCTTGTGTTTGGGCCTAATGGAAAAACGGTTCGCGCAAGAACGGCCAATCAAAAAAGAATGGTTACTGCTGCTGATACAAATGACATTGTGTTTGCAGTTGGCCCTGCTGGTACAGGTAAAACATATACGGCAGTTGCTATTGCGGTGAGAGCTTTAAAAAATAAGCTCGTTAAAAAAATTATTTTAACGCGCCCTGCTGTTGAAGCTGGTGAAAATCTTGGTTTTTTACCTGGCGATCTTAAAGAAAAAATAGACCCATATTTACGGCCTCTTTATGATGCACTTGATGATATGATACCCGCCGATAAACTCGGGTACTATATGAGCACACGCACCATTGAGATTGCGCCACTTGCATATATGCGTGGCCGTACCTTGGATCATGCATTTATTATTTTGGATGAAGCGCAAAATTCAAATGACCTTCAGTTAAAAATGTTTTTAACGCGCATTGGTGCAAATGCAAAAGCAATTATTACCGGAGATCCAACACAAATTGATCTTCCAAAAAATCAACGCAGCGGATTGGATAAAGC
>JBDUBY010000145.1:0-2879 GCA_040003735.1 Parafilimonas sp. | reverse complement strand
CCATCTCCAAAATAATATTCCATTCTTCATCAGAAACAGGTTGAACAGATAATCTTCCAATGCGTACAAGCGCCATATTTTGCAAACGCTTGTCGGCTTTTATTTGTGCGAGTGGTACGGGCTTCTTTAAAGCTTTTACCGGCTTCAACATCACAGAAACCCATTTGTCATCATCAGTAGTTGGATCCTGATAAAACTCTTTTGAGACTTTGGCGATGCCAACAATATCGGTGCCTTCATTGCTGTGATAATAAAAAACTTCATCACCTTTTTTCATCGCTTTTAAATGAATGCGTGCCGCGAAATTGCGCACACCATCCCACGATGTTTCCTTGTCTTTTACAAGCTGCTGCCAGCCATATACATCAGGTTCTGATTTTACAAGCCAGTAAGACATATTAATTGATAATTGAAAATGGATAATTGATAGTTATAATAATTGAAGGCATTCTGCTAAACTTTCTTTCCAGTTTTTTAATTGTAACCCGAATGTATTTACAATTTTTGTTTTATCAAACGCAGAATAAGCCGGGCGTTTTGCAGGCGTTGGATAGGCTTTAGTTGGAATAGGATGAACAACACAATAGAGTTGCTTTACTTCCTTAATTGCAACCGCGAAATCGTACCACGAAATAATGCCTTCGTTGCTGAAATGGTAAATACCGTTAACCGTTGATTGTTGACCGTTGACTGTTGACACAATTGCTTCAGCTAAATCTTTTGCATACGTTGGCGAACCAAGCTGATCGCTTACAACATTAATTTCTTTGCGTTCATTCATTAAACGCAACATCGTTTTTACAAAATTATTTCCATACTTACTATACACCCATGATGTGCGGATAATAATTGTTTGAGGATTATTTTTTAACGCTAATTGTTCGCCAAGCAATTTTGTATAGCCGTAATAATTTACAGGATCTGTTTTATCATCAGGTTTATATGGCGAAGTTCCATTTCCATCAAAAACATAATCAGTAGAAATATGAATTAATCTTGTGTTGAATTGGTTGCACTGCTTTGCAATATTGCCAACTGCTTCTGCATTTATTAAGTAAGCTTTTTCCTGTTCTGTTTCAGCTTTATCAACGGCTGTATATGCAGCGCAGTTTATAAAAAAAGACGGAGTATATTTTGTAAAGATTGACGCCAGTGATAGTTCATCAACAATATTTAATTCATCCTTATCAAAAAAAATAAATTCAAAATTTTTATTTAAAGATGCAATATCCTGAAGCTCTTTTCCAAGTTGTCCGTTTTTACCTGAAACTAAAATTTTCATTTCTGTCTTGTAAATTCTTTAGGCAGTTTAAACCATTCTTCGCTTGATAAACTCTTGAAATAATCATACGTATTTTTCAACCCTTCCGCTCTTCCTATTTTTGGTTCCCAACCTAAAATATTTCTTGCTTTTGTAATATCCGGTTGCCGCTGTTTTGGATCATCAACAGGCAAAGGTTTATAAATAATTTTTACGGATGCGCCAGTTAACTTCAACACCTCTTCAGCAAAATCTTTTAGAGAAATTTCGTTAGGATTTCCAATATTTACAGGCATTGCATAATCACTAAATAACAAACGATAAATCCCTTCTACCAAATCATCTACATAACAAAAAGAACGTGTCTGGCTGCCATCTCCAAACACCGTTAAATCTTCACCACGCAATGCTTGCCCGATGAATGCCGGCAATGCACGACCATCATTCAAACGCATTCTTGGGCCGTATGTATTAAAGATGCGAACGATTCTTGTTTCAACGCCATGATAAGTATGATATGCCATCGTCATCGCTTCCTGGAAACGCTTTGCTTCATCGTATACACCACGCGGACCAATTGGGTTTACATTGCCCCAATATTCTTCTGTTTGCGGATGCACCAGCGGATCGCCATAAACTTCACTTGTTGAAGCAACCAGAATTCTTGCTTTCTTTTCTTTTGCCAAACCCAAACAGTTATGTGTTCCCAACGAACCAACTTTTAATGTTTGAATCGGGATTTTTAAATAATCAATCGGGCTTGCCGGCGATGCAAAATGTAATATGTAATCAAGGTCGCCAGGAATATGAATGAACTTAGAAACATCATGATGATAATATTCAAATTGAGGCAAAGGGAAAAGATGTTCTATATTTTTTATGTCGCCCGTAATAAGGTTGTCCATTGCAATTACGCGAAAACCTTCTTTAATAAAACGGTCGCATAAATGCGAACCTAAAAAACCTGCAGCTCCTGTAATTAATACTGTTTTACTCATAAATTTATCCTGATTTTTTTATTTTTATAACCGGCTTTTGTGCCTTGTGGCATCACGGTTGTGTCACTCACTTGTGCGTTCATATCATTATTCAGCAAATAAAACACTTGTACAATAAAACAACTAGCAAAACATCAATTAAAATATCCCAACACGTTTTCGGTTATAAATTTTAATTGTTCTTCATCCAGTTCGGGATGCATTGGTAAAGAAATAACTCTTTCAGTTAACCAATCTGTTGTAGGCAAATTATATTCGAGTGCACCTAAAGATTCAAACATTTTTTGCCTGTGACCAGGAACAGGATAATAAATCATATTCGGGATCTTTTTCTCAGTAAGACGAGCACTTAAATCATCACGCAAACCGGCTTTATCAGAATCTAAAATCAACGTATATTGATGAAAAACGTGTTTATTATTTTTTGCCCTGAAAGGAGCTTTTATTACAGCGTGATCTTTAAAAGCATTATCATAATAATCAGCAACTTTAATACGTGCATTAATATTTTCATCTAAATGTTGCAAGCGAATTTTTAAAATAGCAGCCTGTATGGTATCTAATCTTGAATTACAACCTACCACATCATGATAATATCTTTTGCTTTGCCCGTGATTGGC
>JBDUBY010000427.1:0-9723 GCA_040003735.1 Parafilimonas sp. | reverse complement strand
CACATTTTTTCTTACGTAAATAATATTAATACTATAGAAGGCGGAACGCATGTTGCCGGTTTTCGTACCGCTATAACAAGAGTATTTAAAAGCTATGGAGATAGGCACAGCTTATTTGAAAAAGCAAAAGTGGAAGTAGAAAGCGATGATTTCCGCGAAGGTTTAAGCGCTGTTATTTCTGTAAAGGTACCGGAGCCACAGTTTGAAGGACAGACGAAAACAAAACTTGGCAATAGTGAAGTTAGCGGCATTGTGCAAACAACTGTTGCGCGTGTTTTAGAAGCATATCTTGAAGAAAATCCGAAAGATGCCAGGAACATTGTAAGCAAAGTAGTACTTGCTGCGCAGGCACGTGTAGCAGCAAAAAAAGCGAGAGAACTTGTGCAACGTAAAAGCGTTTTAAGTGGCGGCGGTTTGCCTGGCAAGCTTGCAGATTGCAGTGATCGTGCGCCTGAACGTTGCGAATTATTTTTAGTGGAAGGTGATAGTGCAGGTGGTACTGCAAAACAAGGAAGAGACAGAAACTTTCAGGCTATTTTACCATTGCGTGGAAAAATTTTGAACGTTGAAAAAGCAATGGAGCATAAAATTTATGAGAACGAAGAAATAAGAAACATCTTCACTGCAATGGGTGTAACTATTGGTACGGCTGAAGATCCTAAGGCATTAAATATTGCCAAGCTTCGTTACCATAAACTCATTATCATGACTGATGCTGATGTTGATGGTTCGCATATCGCCACGCTTATTCTTACATTCATTTTCCGTTATATGAAAGAGCTTGTTGAGCAAGGTTACGTTTACATTGCTCAGCCACCTTTATATCTTGTAAAAAAAGGCAAAGAGCAAGAATACGCTTATGATGAAGATCAGCGTAAATCGCTCGTAGAAAAATTGAGTAATGGTAAAGAAGATGGCGTGCATATACAGCGTTACAAAGGCTTGGGAGAAATGAATTCTGAACAGTTATGGGAAACCACGATGGATCCATCTAAAAGAACACTTAAAAGAGTTACAATAGAAAGCCTGGCTACAGCAGATGAAGTATTTAGTATGCTGATGGGCGATGAAGTTGCACCCCGCAGGCACTTTATAGAAACCCATGCAAAGTATGCGAAAATTGATATTTAATTTAATTATGGCTTAACTGGTTTAAGCAATTATTGTTTTATTATAAAGAGGCTGTTTCATAATTTGTGAGGCGGCCTTTTTATTTAGATCAATAAATTGTTTGTTGCGATTGATCGAATTTTTATGTTCAAAACCCTCTTCACTCAATAATTTCAGTAAACATTTATTGAAAGTTCTCATAAGCATTTTACGTTTGCATCAATGCGAAGGCTTGAAGATACATACCAGCATAAAGGCTTAAGAAAAAAATTAATTGATCTTTTGCGCACAAAAGGCATTACAAGCGACATTGTTTTGGAAGCAATGTATAATGTGCCGCGGCATTTTTTTCTTGATTCAGCTTTCGATAAAATTGCTTATGAAGACAGGGCTTTTCCAATAGGGCAGGAGCAAACCATTTCCCAACCTTATACCGTGGCATATCAAACACAATTATTAAATGTACGCCGCAGCGAAAAAATTTTAGAAATAGGAACCGGGAGTGTTTACCAGGCAAGTGTGCTGGCAGAAATGGGTGCATGGATTTATACAATTGAAAGGCAACGCAAGTTGTTTGATAACAATAAAGATTTTTTTTTGAAAGCAAAATATCCGAATATAAAATTTTTTTATGGTGATGGTTTCGAAGGCTTGCGCACGTTTTCGCCTTTCGATAAAATCCTGATAACTGCTGCTGCTCCTTTTGTGCCACCGAAATTGGTAGAGCAATTAAAAACCGGTGGTTTGATGGTATTGCCGGTTAATGAAGATGGCAAACAACGCATGTTGCGCATCACCAAAAAAGAAGATGGAACTTATACAACCGAACTGTTTGATTATTTTTCATTCGTTCCAATGCTTAAAGGAAAGAATGGATAATTTATTGCTAAAAATCTTTAAATGTTTTTTGCAAACAGAATAATTCGTTTAATGAATTACGCTATAAAATTATTCAATGTTTACTTTTATTCTTTAAAAAATCTTTATGGCAATTCGCATTTTTATTACAGGCGGCACATTTGATAAAGAATATAATGAATTAAATGGCGAGCTTTTTTTTAAAGACTCACACTTGCCGGAAATGCTAAAATTAGGTCGCTGCAAAACTGAAGTTGAAGTAAGAACATTAATGATGATTGATAGCTTAACAATGACAGATGATGACCGTGAATTAATAGCAAGACAATGTGAAACCTGTGAAGAAAATAAAATTGTAATTACACACGGTACAGATACAATGACAGACACAGCAAAAATGCTTGCAGAAAAAATAAAGCACAAAACCATTATGCTTACAGGCGCAATGATCCCTTATAAATTTGGAAGCTCTGATGGATTATTTAATCTTGGAAGCTCTCTGGCGTTTGTACAGGTTCTTCCAGCAGGTGTATATATTGCAATGAATGGAAGATATTTTAACTGGAATAATGTGCGCAAGAATAAACAAACCGGCCAGTTTGAAGAGTTGAAGGTTTAAGCAGTTACAAACAGTTCATCATAAATTTTATACTTTTGCGCTTCAATAATTTTAGCTATGGATAAAATAACAGCCGCCATTACAGCAGTAGGCGGTTATGTACCGGAATATAGATTAACCAATAAGGAACTTGAAAAAATAGTAGACACAAATGATGAATGGATACGCACCAGGACGGGAATAACTGAAAGAAGGATTTTAAAAGAACCTGGCAAAGCCAGCAGCGATCTTGCTTTACCTGCTGTTCGCGAAATACTTCAGAAAAAAAATTTAGATCCGCTTGAAATTGATTGTATAGTTGTTGGTACAGTAACACCCGATATGGTGTTTCCTGCAACCGCAAATATTTTAGCTAACAAAGTAGGAGCGAAAAATGCCTGGGGTTTTGATGTAAGTGCCGCTTGCTGCGGTTTTTTATTTTCATTAGAAGCAGGTGCAGCGCTTGTTGAAAGCGGCAAGTATAAAAAAGTGCTGGTAGTTGGTGTAGATAAAATGAGCGCTATTGTTGATTATACTGACAGGAGTACCTGCATAATTTTTGGTGATGGCGCCGGCGCTGTTTTGCTTGAACCTTCAACTGATGAAACAGGCATTTTAGATACTATTTTAAAAACAGATGGAAGCGGTGTTGAATATTTGCATATGAAGGCTGGCGGTTCTCTTGAACCTGCAAGCATTGAAACTGTTACTTCAAAAAAACATTTTATTTTCCAGGAAGGTAAAACAGTATTTAAACATGCCGTTGCAGGCATGGCTGATGTAAGTGCTGAAATTATGCAGCGTAATAATCTTTCTGCAGATGATGTTTCATGGCTTGTTCCGCACCAGGCAAACATGCGTATTATTGATGCCACGGCAAACCGTATGGGTTTATCAAAAGATAAAGTAATGATAAACATTGAACGCTTCGGAAATACAACTGCAGCAACAATTCCATTGTGTTTATGGGAATGGCAAAACAAATTAAAGAAAGGCGATAACATTATCCTCGCAGCTTTTGGCGGTGGTTTTACATGGGGCGCAACATGGGTAAAATGGGCGTACGATTATTAGATAAAATGAAGAAATCTTAAAGTGAAACGAATGCTTTGAGGTTTGGTTGATCAGATTTTCTTCATCAGTTATACAAAACGAAAAGAGGCTGTACTCAATTTTGAGGCAGCCTCTTTTTGTTAAGTTTTCTTGATTATTGTTGTCCTTTCTTTATATATCTCTGTCTTCTACTGTTGTTGTTTTTGTTACGGAGACGCTGTCCTTGTTTTTCCCACCTCTTAATAAAGCGATTAAAATTAAAAGGAATACAGCCGCGCCAACAATCCACATCCATGGCTGAATATTCATTGTTGTAGTTTCTGTATGCGTTGTTGCAGAACTTGAACCGCCGCTATCCTGCGAAAAGCAAGAAATTATTGCGGTAAAAAATACAAGTAATGTGAGATAGATTTTTGAACGCATTGTTTTAAGCGATTGTTTCATATGTGTTGTTTTAAAATTGAATAAAGTGCATTACGTTATTTATATTGATTTCAACAATTAAGCCAACATAATACGGGTTGATTAATGCGATGCCATAAAAACTACAGTACAAGTGTTGCGACGCAACAAAGATGCCATGTAAAACAAAAGTTGGTTACCAAAAAAATTGCAAAAACGCTGCGCTGCAACAAATTGGCAAACTGTTATCTTCGCAGCAAATAATTTTATATGAATCTTCATGAATACCAGGCTAAGGAATTAATTAAGAAATATAATGTTCCGGTTCAGGAAGGCTACGCATGCAGTACCGTGCATGAAGCTGAAGATGCGTATCGCAATATTAAAGCACAAACGCAAAGTAATTTTGCTGTTGTAAAAGCGCAGATACATGCTGGTGGCAGAGGTAAAGGAAAAATTAAAGGCACAGAACAACGTGGTGTAGCTGTTGGAAAAAGTCTTGAAGAAGTTGCAACGATTGCCGGAAATATTTTAGGAGGTACTTTGGTAACTGTTCAAACAGGCGAAGCGGGCAAAAAGGTAAATAAGGTTTTAATTGCACAGGATGTTTATTATCCTGGTCCAAACCCAACCAAAGAGTTTTATTTATCCATTTTACTTGATCGTGCAAAGGGGCAAAATGTGGTAATGTACAGTACAGAAGGCGGTGTGGAAATAGAAAAAGTGGCACATGAAACCCCTGAAAAAATATTTAGAGAATGGGTGCATCCTTCCGGTGGTTTACAACCTTTCCAGGCAAGAAAGATTGCATTCAATTTTGGATTGAAAGGTGAAGCGTTTAAGAACTGTGTAAAGTTTGTAACCAATTTGTATAATGCATATGTTGGATTGGATTGTTCAATGGTTGAGATCAATCCATTATTTAAAACAAGCAATGAAAAGATAATTGCAGTTGATTGTAAAATGAATTTGGATGATAATGCATTAATGCGCCATGCAGATTTGGAAGCCTTGCGTGATTTTGCAGAAGAAGATCCTACAGAAGTTGAAGCCGGAAAATATAACCTGAATTTTGTAAAGCTTGATGGTAATGTTGGTTGCATGGTGAATGGTGCAGGGCTTGCAATGGCAACAATGGATATGATAAAACTGAGTGGCGGCAATCCTGCAAATTTTTTGGATGTTGGCGGAACTGCTAATGCACAAACTGTTGAAGCAGGCTTTCGCATAATTATGAAAGACCCGAATGTAAAAGCAATTCTTATAAATATTTTTGGAGGTATTGTACGTTGTGATCGTGTAGCTGCAGGTGTGATTGAAGCGTATAAAAATTTAAAGAATATCAATATTCCAATCATTGTACGTTTACAGGGAACGAATGCAGAAGAAGCAAAAAAATTAATTGATGAAAGCGGTCTGCAAGTACAATCTGCAATATTGTTAAGCGAGGCTGCTGATTTGGTAAAGAAAGCAGTTGCGTAAAACTAAAAAATTATATAAGCGCTTATACAATTTTGTGTGAGTGCTTTTTTTATTAAAATCTCCATGGGTTTTGTTCGCCTTTGATTCGTATCATGTTCGTTTCTCTTTGCATGGTTTGCGAATATGAAACGAAGGAATGGTGAGGCTGGAATATGGAAGACATTGCTAAAAAATAATTTTAAATCAATTAGATTTTTCATAGATTGCCTTATAATTTTTTCACACTAAAACCTCGCTTATGAAAAAAATTTATTTACTTTCTATTTTCCAACTTTTATTTATCCTAAGTAATTCTTAAACGTGCCTATCAAACTTTTTTTGTCCTTTTAACTTCAATAATCATATTCCTACTTTGACTATCGGCACCACTTATCCTAGTTTTATTTCCTATGGTAAAACAGCAACAAACTTTAAAGATGTTCAGTACTGTTTAAATTGCTGTACTAGTCATTGCAGTGATAATTGTACCTTCAATAATACTGTGACAAGCTGCACGTCCGACAATTCTGTATTAAAATACTATGTATATTATCCTAATAATTATCCAAACTATTCAACTTGTCCGTTACCTGCAGTTATTTTATTTCATGGCGGTGCTTATAACGAATGTGGAGATTTTAATGACGAAGGTGTAATTACAATGTGTCAAGAACTTGCTTATCGGGGATTTGTTTGTTTTGACGTTAACTACAGGGTTGGCGTACTCGCCGATGCTGTCGATATTGTTCCTGGAAGTAATCCCCCAGTTAACTATACAACCGCACAACAAGTTCTTGCAATTTACAGAGCTTGCCAAGATGCAAGAGGCGCAATACGTAGTATTATACAACGGCAATCTGATGAAGGTACAGGTACAATCAATGATCCTTATAGAATTGATGTAAATAATCTCATAATTGGTGGCATTAGTGCCGGCAGTTTAATTGCTATGAATGCGGTATATTATCAACAACAACAAATGCTCGACGTTATTTTTGGAACGAGCATCAAGTTGGCAGGTACTACAAATGGCGTATTAGGACCTATGGATGCCGATTATTATTATGGAAGCCCTACTATAGAATATTTTTCAAAAATTCGGTGTGTTTTTAATATGTGGGGCGGAATGTTTATACCTAAAAGTAATATTAACTCAATTGGAAGTTTCTTTTCTTCTGATACATATTTACCACCTATCATATCGTTTCAAGGCGACTTAGATGATGTCTTCAACATTCATCAACAGGGTGTTTATTATTCCAATACACCCCTTAAACAATTCGATCCTACCAAAGAAAGTAAGTGTTTAATCGGCTCTAACAAAACATTCACGCCAAAACAATTAAATAAAGATCCTGACTTGTATACAATAGGAGCTTCAAACATTTACAATACTTTTACCGGCTCTTCAGTCTTCTCTGAATTATACGTCGACTGCGAAATGCATCATGGGCTTGATTGCGGAGGGTGTCCGGGTGATCATGATAATCCTGCAAAAGATAAAACCTGTAACGCCTGTTTATTTCAAAGCGACTTTGGGACCGGGCTTTCTACTTATGCAGATGTGTATGCATATATAGCCGGCCGCGAAGCGACGTTTTATCAAGCTATTATCGGCGGTAAAACTGGTTTTATAAATAAAACAAAATTTGTTGAATGCGATAATAACCGTAACAAATGCACCAACACTTCAGATAATACAGGTACCTGTGCTGATCCGCCACCCTGTAATAATGATTAATATTTTTTTATAAAAACTTATAGCATATGAAACTTATTTACATTCTTTTCATGTTAGTTGGACCTTCAGTAAGTTCATTATGTCAGGTTGGTAAACTTGATCAATCTTTTGGTGATACCGGTAAAGTTCTCACCGGTTATAATAATACTCAGATACAAGCTTTTTCGTCTGCAATGCAAACTGATGATAAGACCGTGGTAATAGGAACCAGTGATTCCGTGAGTACCGTTGGATTTCTAGTTCTCCGATATTTGCCTGGCGGTTCGCTTGACAATTCATTTGGTGTCAACGGTAAGGTGATTGTGAATTTTGGATATGATGCACAAGTGGCTTTCGGCGTTATCATTCAACCTGATGGCAAAATAGTTGTAACTGGCTATGGTGCAACCGGGTTGTTTGATCCGGTATATGGAATACTCACTGCCAGATTAAAAGGTAATGGAACTTTAGACAGTACATTTGGTACTAATGGAAAAGTAGTAACAGATTTGGGTAAAGCAGAATTTGCTTTTGCTCTTTGTATCCAGTCAGATGGAAAAATAGTATTATCAGGAAATTATAATAATACAAATCTCTTGCTGGTGCGTCTAAAAACTAATGGTAGCCTCGATAGTAGTTTTGGCAACAACGGTAAAGTTATAAATACACAAATTGGTAACATGGCCTTCGGAAGATCTGTTCTTGTTCAACCCGATGGCAAGATAATTGTTGGCGGAGACAGATCAGGTTCAACACCTACCTGCCTTGTGGCACGGTATAAAACCAATGGTACTTTAGATTCGAGTTTTGGTACAAACGGAATTGTAAACACAAAATTGACTAACTATGGTGAGCAGTTTTTAAAAGTTGTGTTGCAACAAGATGGAAAAATCATAGGCGTAGGAAGAACAGGACTTTTTTCCGCTAACAACATTAATGATAATATTATCTCTGTGCGATATAAAAGTAATGGAAGCTTAGATAGTACATACGCACTTTCAGGAATACAAACAATACATTTTGCAGGCGCTTCGTCCGAAGCACAGTCAGCTATATTAGAAACTGATGGTAAACTTTTAATTACAGGAAATGTTACTGATAGTAATGCCAACTTTGTTTTATTAAGATTAAAAATTGATGGCAGTCTTGATAGTAATTTTGGTACAAATGGTTCCACCATTACTGATTTTGATTTGAATGACTTTGCATACTCAGTAGTGCTGCAAGGAGGAGATAGTAGCATCATTGTTGCAGGATCATCTCAATCCGTTTCAAGTACAGATACAGTAGATGTTTCTTTAGCCGCTTATAATCAGTTTGGCGTACGCCAAATGATTGTTGCAAAAATTAAACATTGGCTGCAGCACCATAACGGTATTCAATGGGATGCCAACAGCAATCTAAGCAGCTATGTTGTACAGCGTAGTTATGATGATGTGCATTTCAGTTCAATAGCAAAAATTAATACAGGCAACAATTCTAATTATACTTATGCTGATCCTTCACCATTAAACAATACAAATTATTATCGCTTGCAAACAACAAGTATAAATGGTGCAGTTAATTATTCAAATGTACTTGCCGTAACAAATAATGATATTAAAATTTCGCCCAACCCGGCAACTAATGTTTTACACATTGAAGGCTTATCAACATTAAGTAAAGCTATACTTACTGTTGTAGATTTTGCTGGCAATGTAGCTATTAGACAACAGCTACCAGCAAATAGCTCTTCCTCATACAACTTAAATATTGCTTTACTCAAGCAAGGCAATTATTTATTAAAGATTGAAGCAAATGATGATGTAATTACAAAGAAATTTGTGAAAGAATAAATGAACGTAAAACGTGAATCGTCAAACGTGAATAAAAATCCCGCACACTGCGGGATTTTTATTATTGCGTTTTTGCTGCATCCATCACACATCGAAAACCAAGATTATTACTGGCGCTGTTTACTTCGCCTTTACCACGGCTGCCTGCTTTATAGCGAATGCAATATTCATCACTGCATATAAATGAACCACCGCGCTGTACATGTTTTACAGTATTAGGTTCATCAGGATCGTAACTATCTTTTGGCCCCTGCGGATTATTAGAAGGGCTGTTGCTATAATAATCAGGCCTGTAAAAATCGTTACACCATTCCCATACATTGCCTTCCATATCATACAAACCAAAAGCGTTTGCTGGAAACGATTTTACCGGCGCCACGCCTTCATAACCATCTTCTTTTAAATTTTTGTCCGGAAAACTGCCCTGGAAAATATTCGCTACATATTTGCCTCCAGGCTTTAAATCGTTTCCCCAATAATATTTATCAAAGTGTTTTCCTGCACGGGCAGCATATTCCCATTCAGCTTCTGTGGGTAAACGCTTACCTGCCCATTTGCAATATGCCATTGCATCAGTATAACAAATTTGCACAACAGGATCATTATCTTTTCCAATTATACTACTCTTAGCTCCTTTCGGATGTCTCCAGCTGGCACCTTCTTCATACGTCCACCATTGAGTTGGG
>JBDUBY010000022.1:0-9723 GCA_040003735.1 Parafilimonas sp. | reverse complement strand
GTTGAATTAAGCTGACGTGTTATTTGCGGCGATGAAATAAACTTCATATAATCCAGATCAACAGGGCGTTTTACGATACCGTTAGAAATAAATAAATCTTTAATTCCATCATTATCATAATCACCAAACAACGCACTCCAGCTCCAGTCTGTAGCAGCAACGCCGGCTAATAAAGATTGCTCGCTGAATGCTTCACCATTACCTAAATTTTTCTGCAAACAATTTTTTGAATATTGATTTTGATAACCGTTTTTAATAATGTTATTGTTATAAATATCTAACTGGTCGCCGCCTGCATAAGTCTTTAAGATTTTTTCATCAGCAGGCAACATATCTAATGTAAAAACATCTAACTGTCCATCATTATTGTAATCAGCAATATCATTGCCCATACTGAACCGCGAGTAATGATTAAAATGTTTAGCGCCGCTTTCTGTAAATGTACCGTTGCCATTATTCAGGTAATAATAATCGTTTTCATGAAAATCATTTCCAACATAAATATCATCCCATCCATCATTATTTAAATCTGCAACCGCAACGCCCAAACCATAACCAAGCGCACTTGAATAAATGCCACAAGTAGATGTAACATCTGTAAATTTTCTTTCCCCTTTATTCAATTCATTTCTAAACATCCTACTCCCCGCAACATCACTTATATGCCGGCGCAAAGAAGTATCGCCATACGTTTCATTTGAATGCGCTGATTGTGCAAGCAAAAAACAATCAAGATCGCCATCATGATCATAATCAAAAAAAACAGCTTGCTGTGCATAGCCTTGAAAATCTAATCCATATTCAGCAGCGCTATCAGTAAAAGTTTCATCATGATTATTTATAAAGAGTTGATTCTTTCCATGCAAACCCAATTTTTTATTTATAGAACACACATAAATATCCAGCCAGCCATCGCCATTTACATCAGCCATTGTAACGCCGGTACACCAGTCTGAAATGCCCGCCACGCCTGCTTTTGCGGTAATGTCTTCGAACTGCATATTGCCTTTGTTCAAATAAAATTTATTATTGCCTTTACTGTTTGCTGAAAAATAAATATCGGGCAAGCCATCATTATTTATATCGCCAACCGCAACGCCGCCGCCGTTATAATAATATAAATAATCAAGAAAGTTTAATGAATCATGATCAACCAAAGTATTTGTAAAATGTATGTTTGTTTTGGCTGATGATAAAATTTGAAATAATGGTTTTTGCTGTGATTGATTTTTGCAGCCAAACGATAAGAATATTATAAATGCAGCAAGTAAAAATTTATATTGTTTGAAAGAAATCATCATTTATTTTTTCTGAATATCTGCAGCGCATCATTATTTCTTGCAACAATAATATATTCTCCTTTTGATGTGTGAATTGATTTTATATCTCTTACTTCACCTTTAATAAATAAACCGCTTTGCGATGGTTTATCGTACATAAAATTATGTTGCTTATCTGCAAGCAAAGTATAACCATAACCCGCATCATAGCGACCGGTTTCAGGTTTCAATCCATAAAAATTTCCTGCCATAAAAATATCTTTCAAACCATCATTATTTAAATCGTCTGCAAGTGCTGCAAACACAGGTGTTGTTTGTACAGATTGCGGCAATTGTTTCATCGTAAAATTATCTTTTCCATTATTAATAAATACACAGGTTTGTGTTTGTTGTACCTGCAATTTTTCAGCTTGCGATAATTGTTGTTCTGAAAATATTTCATTAATGCTTTTACCTGCATATTCACTATAATGCAAAAACTTTTTCTTTAAAAATGGCATCGAAATCATCATGTCGCCATACAAATTAAATGGGTAAGCTTTGTTATCTGACTTATAATAAACAGGAACGCATTCTGTAGAGCCGTTGCTATTAAAATCACTTACATATAATGTTGCAGGATGATCTTTATCCGCTTTTATTTTACTGTTAATTCCATTGTTGCCAGCGATTAAATCCGGCTTGCCATCTGCATTTATATCAGCAACGGTTAAACAATTCCACCAGCCAGAACTGTTCGCTATTTCAAAAGATTTTTTTAATTGATTGTTTTGATATTTGAAAATTGTAACTGGCATCCAGTCACCAACTATTATCAATTCATTTTTTCCATCACCATCAATATCTGCAAACTGCGCATCTGTAACCATTCCTGCATGTAAAAGATCAGGACTTATTTTTTGTGTAACATCAACATACTTTCCACGCCCCATATTTTTCAATAAAACACTTGCTGAAATTTTTCCATAAGCGCCTGGAATATCTCTTGCACCAATAAAAATATCCGACTTTCCATCACCATCAAAATCGCCAATACGCACACATGAAGCATTCAAACTTATAGGTGGCCAACCCTGAAAATTGCGTGCAAAATTTCCTTTGCCATCATTCTGATATAACCGAATGAAAGATGAGTTTTCGTTTAATGGCTCATTGCCTCCGGATGCAACCACCAAATCCATATCGCCATCACCATCTGCATCAAAAAATATTGCACCAACATCTTCTTCATTTTTATCCTGCGCAAAAGCATATTGATTACTTTGATCAAAAGTTCCGTTTGCTTTTTGAATAAAAAGTTTTGCTGTATCACCCGATGCGCCGCCCATAAAAAAATCTTCAAGCCCATCGCCATTTACATCTGCAACGGCAAGTTTTGGACCTTCTGTTGAAAGCATTTTTGGAATCATTCTTTCCTGATCAAAATCCACATAATTATTTTCTTTATGATTGATATTGCCGCTGATAACAGAAGCTGTAACATTTATATATAAGGGTTGAATTATTTGAGTTGGTGACGATCTTTTTTCAGTTGCATTTGTTTGCACTAAAATTAATGTTGTATCTGCTTTTGGATGAAATAATGTTTGTTGTTTTTGATTCGGCCAATCAACAACAAGACTATCAATAACGCTGTCATTTCCCAAGCCAAAATTTAATGTGGCATCGCTGCAACTTTCAAACCCACGCTGCGGCATTTCTTCTAAAACCTGCTGTGCATTTTTTGTATAAATCGTTACTCTTGAACCATAAGCAAATGTGTTTGGCGCATTGCCTTTCAGTTTTATTTTTAAATAATGATGATGCAGTTTTTCTGTAGTAAAGTTTTTATAAACAAAAGCCGGTTCGTTTTCATTGTTCACAATTAAATCAAGATCGCCGTCGCCATCAAGATCTGCATATGCAGCTCCATTACTAAATGATGGCGTGCCTAAACCAAGCGCTTTACTTTCATTTTTAAATGTCAGGTTTTTTTGATTGATGAATGCATAATTACTAACCGGTGTTACAGGCATTTTATCAATAAAATCTTTATAATTGAAACCGCCTTTCATTATGCCGTTGCGGGTTTCATCATTGCCGAAGAAGGCAAGAAAATCCTGGTTGGTTAAATCTTTACTAATGCCATTGCATACATAAATATCTTTCCATCCATCGTTATCAAAATCAAAACTTAATGCGCCCCAACTCCAGTCTGTAGCTTCAACACCAGCCATATCTGCAATCTCACTAAATGTTCCATCACCATTATTTAGTTGCAAACAATTTTGTTCAAGCTGATGATGAAAATCGTTTTTAAGTTTTGCATTGTTTACATCATAATCATCAAACTTGGTTGTTGTTTTTAAACGATAATCATTTTCAGGCAACATATCTGTTGTAAAAACATCAAGCCAGCCATCATTATTTATATCAACCATATCGCTGCCCATTGAAGCCAATGAAACATGACCTGTTGCATCATCAACCACTTCTTTAAAAGTGCCGTTGCGCTGATTAATGTAGATATAATCTTTTTCAAAAAAATCATTTGATATATATAAATCAGGCCAGCCATCATTATTTAAATCGCCAACGGTAACGCCTAAACCAAAACCAATTTCGCTGCTATAAATACCGGCTTGCGCGCTTACATCAACAAAATGATTGTTATCATTTCTATACAAACGATCGCCGCCCACTTTGCTTCGTTCATTTCTTATGTGCCTGTCGTAACCAAAACTTTCTATCGGCCTGAAACTGTTGTTCAACACAAAACAATCAAGATCGCCATCGCCATCATAATCAAAAAAAACAGCCTGCGTTCCAATGCCACTATCCGCCAAACCATATTGCTGGGCTTCTTCTTTAAATGTATTGTTATGTTGATTGATGTATAATTCGTTCTGCGTGTTTTGCCCTTTAATATCTCCGCTGTTGCTTACATAAATATCAAGCCAGCCATCGCCGTTTACATCAGCCATTGAAACGCCTGTATGCCATTTATGAATGCCTTGAATTCCTGCGGAAGCAGATATATCTGCAAATTTAAAATTGCCTTTATTTAAATAGAGTTTATTGGTGCCCTGGTTTGATGTAAAAAAAATATCAGGCAAGCCATCGTTGTTTATATCACCAATGCCAACGCCGCCACCGTTGTAAAAATTTCGATAATTAAATATGTTGAAGTTGGACGAATCTTTTACTGTGTTGATGAAATTAATACCTGTTTGCGCAGAATCTAATTGCTGAAAAAGTTGCGGCGTATTATCTTTTACATCAACATCATTTTTATTATTACATGCATTGAAAAAATATGAACAGGCTATTAAACAAAACGTCGTTCTCTTCATAACTAAATACACAAATTAAAAAAGCAGCCTGTAAAAGAACTGCTTTTTTACTTTAATTATCACCTCTGTAATTAAAATGCCGGATACCCGGGATTTTGTTTCAAGTTATTATTTGCTGTATGCTGATTTTCCGGAATAGGAAATATCTGCCAATGATCATCTGCGTCTTTATCTTTTTGTGGTGTGCGGGCATTGCCGAAAGTGCCAAAACGAATGGCATCCTGCCTTCTAAAATTTTCCCACGCAAGCTCTCTTCCCCTTTCGTTATAAATGTTGGTTAATGTAAGATCACTCATTTTCCAATCGTGCGAAACATCGCCGCTGTAAGCTCGTTCGCGAATGGTATTTATATAACCAAGATCTGTTGCAGAAACAGTTCCGTTACGCAAAGATGCTTCTGCTCTCATTAAATAAACATCGGCCAACCTGTAAATAACCATATCATTACTTTGACTGGAAGTTACACCTGCCTGCGGAAAATATTTTATACTTCTTAAGCCTGCAAACCTGAATGTGTTATCAGCACTGCTTATTAAATTAAAATTTGGATAAAAAGAAAGATCAAGATTTGTAGCATTATCCTGAATCTTCAAACCAGGATCTGTACTGCCTGATAACATATTTATATTAGGCGGATAAGTAACAGCTTCTTTATATTGCTGGCCGATAATGAATTGACCGGCTCTTTCATCATTATACGTTCTATAAGTATTCTGCCCTTTTACCGTATAAATTGATGACGTATCATACAGGCTATAAAATTCTGAGTTGGTACAATAGCCGTTCCATGCACCGCCTGGTATGCCATAATTTTTATCATTATCATAATGCAAGGTTTCCATTTGCCAGTTGTTACCGCCAATGTTTACAGCATCAAAAGGCACAACAAAAATGTTTTCTTTTGAACCTTCATTATCAACAGAAAAATTATCAAAATAATTTGCTTCCAAATTATACTTCCCTGAAAGAATAACTGAATCGCACATCTGCATTGCTTTGCCCCATTGCGGCACACCGGTATAAGTTTGCGCATTTAAGTAAAGCTTCGCCAACGTACAGAAAGCCATATATTTTGTAACTCTTCCATAGGTTGAGGTACTTACATCTGTTGAAAGATATTGCAGGTTGTTATTAAGTTCTGAATCAATAAAATTGTACACATCTTTTCTTGGTGTATTTGTTAAAGTGCTTGCATCTGTTTCAAAGCTTGTAACCAATGGAATATTACCGTACAGATCCATAGCCCAGTAATAATATTGAGCACGCAATGTTTTTAATTCTGCATTGATGCTGTTAATGTCAGCCGGCTGCGGGTTAAGATTATTTACAATGCTTAATATAAAATTTATCTGGCCAATACCGGAATATAATGCTGACCAACAATCCTGAACCTGCGCCGTTGTTGAAGTCCATTTATGTTGCCAGAGCTGAATCCATTGGCCATCTGCAAGCCAGTCTGCACCACGTGCAGGAACGATCATATCATCACCTGGAATTTCAGCCAGATCATGATAGTCACCATCCGGAATATTAGTAAGGCTTGCATAAGCCGGCGCTATGCCTGCAGCGATTTGCTCAGGTGTGTTCCAGAAATTTTGATTCGGCACAACACTGTACACTTTCTGGTCTAATTTGGTACATGAATAAAATAAAAACGCACACGCTGCCAGCATCGTTATCTTATTTATATTGTTTAAGACTTTCATACTATTATTTTTTCTTGTTGTATTATTTAAATGAAACGTTCACACCAAAAATAAATGAGCGGCTCCTGGGGTAAAAACCTACAGAATAATTATCATCAATATAAGCCTGGTTACTATTGCCCGTTGTAATTTCAGGATCCATGCCAGTGTAAGGTGTTATTACAAAAAGATTAGTGCCGGTTACATAAAATCTTAACGACTGAATCTTTTTCATATTCCTGAATGTGTAGGCTAAAGTTGCATTATCAAGCCTTAAATAAGATGCATTTTGCAGCCAGTAATCAGATGCGGTTTGTGAACCTTTAATACCATTTGTTAAACCGCTGGTTGTAATATTATTACCGGGCAACCTTGAAACATTGCTTACAAGATTGTCGTAATTATTAAACAGTTTCTGGCCTTGCACACCGCGTAAAAAGAAATTGAAAGACCAATCGCTGTATGTGAATGTACTGCTAAACCCATAGGTAAAGTTTGGGGTTGGATCAATAAACTTCTTTTTTGCTTCGCCAGTGTTTGGCGTTGTTTTTCCATCTTCTGTATAATACAACTGGTTGCTGTTAGACGATGCTGAAATTGTATCGCTTAAGCCGGCAAATTCAGGTAAATAAAATATGTATGGTGAATAGCCAACTTTAAGAAAAGAGATCGCATTTGAAGCATATCCCCGGCCGTTTGCATACCCAACCGGTACAAGATCTGAAGCAATTTGGGTTCCGTTATATGTGCCAGACAAGCTGGTAACTTTAGTTTTTACAAATGTTATCTGCCCGCTCACGTTCCAGCTAAATTTCTTTTGTTGAATAAGGGTTCCGTTCAATTGAATATCTACGCCTTTATTTGTAAGATCGCCAACATTGGCAAGTATGGTTGGTACAAAATAAGGCGGCACTGGAACGGAATAAGTAAATAGCAGGTTTTTGGTTTTATCATTATAACCATTAATGCTGCCACTAAACCTGTTATTAAACATTGCGAAATCAATTCCTATGTTAGCGCCATGCCTTTCTTCCCATTTTAAATCTGCATTTTGATTTTGATTAGGAGAATAAGATTGCGGATAAGAGTATGCCGGGTTTGACGGGTTATAGTAACGTGTGCCGCCAGCTAAAGTTAATAATGTATTATAAGGATTGATGGCATCCTGGTTACCTACAACGCCTACACCTGCATTAATTTTTAATTCATTCAGCCATGAAATATTTTTCATAAAATTTTCCTGCGTTAGCCGCCATGCAATTGATGCGGACGGAAAATTTCCCCAGCGGTTATTTACACCAAACTTTGAAGAACCATCTCTTCTAAAACTTACAGTTGCATAATACTTTTGATTATAATTGTAAGCCGCTCTACCCAGGAATGAAATGAGCGTGTATTGCTCTTTATAAGAATTAATAATATTGTATGAAGGATTTCCGCCACCTAAAAAATTAGAACCTAAATCCCCCACTAAAAAATCTCTGCCGGATGCGCTAAAGTTGCTGTTGGTAAACTGGTTGTATTCATACACACCGGTTAAAGAAATATTATGTTTTCCAAAACTACCCAGGTAATTTATATGAATATCGCCTTTTTTTGAATCAACATTTGAGCTTCTTTGAGAACCATTATTTATATTATCAACCACCGGGAATGTTGGTTGAAAATATTGTGTTTGAAGATTATCATAAGAAAGCGAACCAAGTGTTCCAATTCTTAATCCTTTTAATAATTCATAATCTACACGTGCATATAACTGAACAAGGCTTTCTTTTCCTGTATTGGTTGTGAGGTTTTGATATTCAACCGGGTTTTGTTCATCGAAACCTAAAAAATGGTAATAGCCACCGCTACTATCAGTAACAGGGAACGTTGGCGGAACAACATTTATAAATCTAAATATTGTATAATTAACATACTTTCTGTCAATTTCGTTGGCCGATAACGAAACATTGATATCAAGTTTATCATTCAATGCTTTTTGTTCTGCATTAAATCGCAAACCCATCAGGTTTTTACCTGAATTTATTACAAGGCCATCCTGGTGAATGTAGTTTACAGAAGCATTATAATTAAAACCATTGCTGCCACCGGTTATTGAAACATTATGGCTTTGAGAAAAAGCCGTTCTTGTAATTGCTTTTAACCAATCTGTATTTGCACCATGATCAAGCTGATCAATTGTTGCCTGCGGCACGCCTGCGTCAAGCGACGCTTGTTTCCATTGTTCTGTGTTCAACAGGTGAAAACTTCCTGCCAATGCATCAACGCCAACATATCCATTATAATTAACCTGCATTCTACCGGCGGCGCCTTTCTTTGTATTTACAATGATAACTCCGTTTGCACCACGTGCACCGTAAATAGCAGTTGCAGATACATCTTTCAAAACATCATAAGAAGCAATATCACCTGGTGGTATATCAGATATTTGGTTAGGATCATCAAGGGGAATACCATCTAACACAATTAAAGGTGTTTGGCCACCTGTTAATGATGTTTGTCCGCGTAAACGGATTATTAAATTTGCATTTGGATCGCCACCAGGTTGTGTAATTACAAGCCCGGAAACTTTTCCCTGTATTTGTTGCATAGGATTATTTATTACACCCGTGCTAAAATCTTTGGAAGAAATATTAGCCACAGCGCCGGTTACATCTTTTCTTCGCGCAGTACCATAACCAACTACAACAACATCGTTTAACGATTGTACGTTCTCCTGCAAAACAACATTTACAGATGCTTTTCCCTGAACAGAAATTTCCTGGTCAGAAAAACCTACTGAACTTACAATAATAAATTTTACCGCCTGGGGAACAGTAAGGCTAAAATTTCCATCGTTATCTGTAACGGTACTGGAAGCGGTTCCTTTAGCAGTTATCGTAACTGCTGGAAGGCCTTCACCTTTTTCGTTTGATACTTTTCCTGATAATGTACTTTGCGCAAACGTTATGGCTGAAACCAATAACAATGCAAAAAGCAGATTAATTTTTAGCTTTAGCTTTTTTGTAAGCATACAATCAATTTGGTTTGTTAATAATCATTACAAGCAATTCATAATAATAAACTGGTACATACTGGTTCACAATATTAGAGGAAATTTATTTATTGCAAAAAAATTTTTTTTATGAATTGCTTTATTATTTTAAAATTTTTATAGCACGGTTTTATATACTTACATTATTTTGATGTTGTATAAAGATTTGCTGGTAATTGCTTAATCACTTATTACGGATTTATTATAACTGAATATTTAATTTCCAGTGTAAAAAATATCAAGACAAACAAACATTTATAACTTATAAAAATGAATAATAGATTTACAATTAAAAAATAAAACAGCATTGGTAACCGGATCAACAGCAGGCATCGGGTTTGCCACAGCAAAATTATTGGCCGCAGAAGGTGCAACCGTTTATATTAACG
>JBDUBY010000139.1:0-9731 GCA_040003735.1 Parafilimonas sp. | reverse complement strand
AATGTATTTGGATTTGCAGGGAAACAACCTACACAGGATGAAGCGGCAACCCCGGCTATTTATACGAATCTTATGGTGCCCGTTGGTGACAGTCTTTATTTAGCAGATGGCGTTGGAACCGGTTTTGGAAACCAATTTTCTGCTAAAGTAGATGAAGAAGATGCCAATAAACTCTGGAATTTTGATGAGAACATTTCTTTATACCGGGATACAAAATACTTATCAATAGAATTAAGGCCAATGCCGGTATTAACAGATACATTGTTCTTCAGACTATATTTAAGGCAAAAGCCTTACACATTGCAGTTGTTTACCCAGAATTTTGAAAACTTGCCGTTAATGCGGGCATGGCTGGTTGATAAATACCTGAATACAAAAACAGAGATAAACCTGCATGATACTACATTGTATAATTTCACGCCAAACCTGGATACATTGAGTTACCGCAACCGATTTATGTTGGTGTTTAACAGGCAGTTTACAGGAACCCCGGTACCGGTTACAAAAGTTATTAACCAGGATAACCCGGATGTGACAGGGGTTGCCAACAGCATAACGGAAACAGCAGGCGGCGTAACCATTTATCCAAATCCTGTCAGCACAAGTAAGGTAACGCTTCAGTTCAGCAATATGGATAAAGGTGATTATGAGGTAACAGTATATAGTCCGAAGGGGCAGAAACTCGCGAGCCGGGAAATTAATTACCCGGGTGGCAATACCGCTTTTCCTCTGCCGCTGAATCCTTCCTGGAATGCAGGGGTATATAATGTGGGTGTTATCAATAAAGATTCTAAAAAAATAATAAACCTTAAACTGGTGATCAGTAAATAACCCTTATAAAACGGTATAAAAAAAGGATATTTCTAAAACGAAATATCCTTTTTTTATGTGAGCAATTAATTAATATATATTCCGGCATTAATGCACGATGCATCAACCATGCTTCAGCCATGAAGGATATATGGAGGAGAGTACCACTAAGGTTACGAAAGTTTAAGGACAATGGCTCATTAATCAAAAAGTTAAACAAACACAATTAGGGCCTCCGGCTAAAGGTTATTTTTCTCAAATTATCGTCAGTCGTATAGGTTTGTTGCTTAACCAGCTCAAAAAAATCAGGTTTCTTCAAAAAATATTTGGGAAAAATCAGAATTTTTATCATATTCGTAAACGAAATATGCATTTCTGCTGCATGTTAACCCTGATCTCCAATCTCCGCTAAAGCCGATAAATTAAACTGAATAAGCATATTCGGATGCCTGTCGCGGCATTAATGTTTAATGCGTTAAACATGAAACTTTATACCCTTATGCATTGCTGCAACAAAGCAATTTTTTTTGTTGTGATTTTAATGGTGCCTGTATTTTCATCAGCACAAACCTGGACAGGATCAAGCAATACGGACTGGAATACGCCGGCCAACTGGAACACGGGCATTGTTCCTAACTCAGCTACCGCAGTAATAATACCCGGCCTGTTAACAAGGTACCCGATAATTTCAACAGGCGCAGATGCGTTTGCTGCTTCTGTAACTATTAATTCAGGAGCAAGTTTAACGATGGATGCCAGCAGTAACTTAACCATTAGTGATGGAGGCAAATTCATCAACAGCGGAACGTTTTCACCTACAGGTTCCGGTGCGGTTATCTTTACTGGCAAGGGCACTATAAGCGGCGTCACAAGCTTTAAAAATGTAACCATCAATGGTGCTGTTGATTTTGGCACATCCTCAACCATTACAGGAACACTCCTGCTGAATCCCGGTGGTGCTGCCTCTGGATTTAGCACACACAGTATAATTTATACTTCCTCTTCAACGCTTATTTATAATGAAACTATAACCACAGGTAATGAATGGGATAGCGGAGGTTCAGCTACAATAACCCCAGGTGTAGGTATACCTGAAAATGTTATGCTGGAAAGCGGTACGGTTACCATACCAAATACAGGTGGTACCAATAGGGCTTTGGCAGGAAATCTTACTATTATTTCGGGCACAACTTTAAAAATGACTACTGGAAGCCGCGATCTTTTTATCGCCGGAAACTGGATAAATAATGGCGGCAGTTTTATTGCAAATGGAAGAAAGGTAACTTTTAACGGCGCAAGTGATACTCAAACCGTTTCCGGTAATACTACTTTTTATGATCTGTCGCTAGATAATTCAACCTTTACAACTGATTTTGCTTCTTCAATTACAACTATAAATCACGAGTTCAGAGTCAAAAGCGGTACTATGGATGGAGGCACATCAACCTTTATATTTTCAGGAACATCGTGTACACTTGAAGGTGCAAACGCAAAAAAATTTTATAATGTGCAAATAACTCCGGGAAGTATTTTGTCTGACTTGACCGCAAGTGCTGGCGATACGCACATATCGAACAGTTTTACAAACAATGGAACTTTTAACCAGGTATATAGCCATACGGCTTATTTTGATAAAGCGGGAGGCACCGTTTACTTGTATGGAACAGGTTCAACTTATTTTGGTAAAGTTACCATTGGAATGCCTGTTGGGTCTCCAGCAATTTTAAATGCCGGTTCTCATAGCTTTACAATTACCGGCAATACTTTGCAATTTAATATTAGTAATTCTTCCTTTGCAGGCGGCACATCAACGGTAACTTTTGCTTTAACAACAGCGGGAACTGTAAGTATAAAAAATGCTTTGGGTGTAACCGGAACGCTGGCTTCTTTTAATAACGTTTCAATTAATGCTACAGGTAGTTCCGTGGCAACGGCGGTAGATTTTGGAATTGGCATCGCCTCTATTAGTAATAGCTTAACGATTAATGATAATGGTTCAGTTATAACAAATGGGCCTTTGTACGGGCTCGCATCTACCTTAATATATAATTCTTCTGTTCCTGCAATATTTAGTACCGGCAAGGAATGGAATAGTAATAATGCATCTCCGGGGTTAGGCGTTCCACAAAATGTTTCTGTAACCAACGGTAGTTCTGTAATAATCCAGGGTGACAGAACGGTGCCGGGCACTCTAAATTTAACCGCAGGCGTTTTAGATATTAATGATAAAACCCTGACCGTTAATGGCAGCTTTACCGGTACGGGCGGTTATTTAAAAGGCAGTTTACTTTCTAATTTAGTAACAACGGCAAGCGGAACCATTTACTTTAAACCCAACGATTATATTACAAATAACATTACCAATAATTACCTTAAAACATTAACGCTAAACTCAGCCGCTGCAAGTATAAGTATTGGCGACTCATTAAACATCGCTTCAGGAATTCCCGGTAGCAACGGAACTGTAATTGTAACAAATGGTACATTACACGCTAATGGGAACCTGGTTTTAAAATCAGATAGTAATGGTACGGCAAGAGTAGGTTATTCAACGGGATCTATCATGGATAGTGTAACAGTAGAACGCTATATTCCGCCGTTAAGGGCATGGCGTTTTCTCGGTATACCTTTCAACAGCAGTACGCAAACCATTCGTGATGCATGGCAGGAAGGCGTAAATAATTATGGGCTCGGATCGTCCTATATGCAGAACCCGCATCCTGGCTTTGGAACCGAAATTACCGGCAACAATTATAGCGATCTTGGGTATGATTTTAATGATACCCGTACAGCTCTTGTTCCGTCTTATAAAGTATGGGATTCTTCTAAGAATGAATGGAACATAGTAGAACCACCTACTATATCAACAGGCATTACCGATTATCCTGCCTATTGCATTTTCGTAAGAGGCAGCAGGGCAATTGATCTTTCCCAGCTTACCAGTGCTGTACCTGATGCAACGGTGTTGCGCGCAAAAGGAATCCTAAATCAAAAAGGGTCAAATTATTCAAAACAATACAATGGCGGCAAAGGCAAAACTGTCTTTGTTGGCAACCCCTATGCTTCATCTGTAAACATATATAAACTTATACATGAACGCGCTTCTGGTTTTATACCAGATCTGTTTTACCTGTGGGATCCTAAAAGAACCGGAAGCGGTACAAAAAATGTAGGAGGATATGTAACATACGATGAAGGTGTGCTTAGTCCTGCTTCCAGCCCGAGTTATCCTATTGCAGATTCAGCGTTAATAGTGGAAAGCGGAGAAGCTTTTATGTTACGCTTAGACAGTGCAAGCTCAACAGCCAACCTGAATTTTACTGAAACGGATAAAGTTGCTACCGAAAATAATGTGTTTGGATTTGGCGATCCACAAACGCATGTAAAAACGCCTCCAGTGATATATACAAATCTCCTGGTTCCTGCAGCAAATGGACTTTTTCTGGCTGATGGTATAGCAGCCGGCTTTGAAAACAGTTATTCTGAAAAAGTGGATGATCACGATGCGCTAAAACTCTGGAATTTCGATGAAAACATTTCACTTTACAGGGATGATAAATATCTTACAATAGAGTTTAGACCAATACCAAAGCTTACAGATACATTATTTTACAGATTGTATTTGCGGCAGCAACCTTATACATTACAAATCTTCTCGCAAAATTCCCCTGTAAATATTCCAACAAAAGCGTGGCTGATAGACGACTATCTCGGCACAGAAACAGCAGTAAACCTTGATGATACTACCTTATACAACTTTACGCCAAACTCTGATACCTTAAGTTACAGAAACCGCTTTATGCTGGTGTTTAATAAACAATTTCTGGCTGTACCTAATTCATTAAGCCGTATCAACAATCAAGATATTGCAGGTGTGTCAGGCGTTGCCAAAAGCGTAATATTGAAAGCAAGCGGCGTACATATTTTCCCGAACCCTGTAAGCGATGGCAAGGCTATGTTGCAATTTAATAATATGGATAAAGGAGTTTACGACATAACAGTCTATAATTCTCAAGCCCAAAAGATATTGAACACTACGTTTTCACATACAGGCGGAGATAATATGTACTGCCTTTTGTTGAATCCTGCATTCGCTTCAGGATTGTACAGTGTTGCTATCATTAATAAAAACTCGAAAGAAACAATTAACCTTAAACTGGTAATCGGTAAATAAATCACACCCGTTGATTCCCAAAATGTCAAAACGTTACATGGCAATTATTGCAGTAAGTTTTAATATTAATTATGCACTGTTAGAACTGTGGAAGGATAATTATAAAGATATGTTTCATTTTCTGTGGTGTAAGGTGTAGTGCGTTCACCTGCAATATCAGTCCATGAAAAATTTTCCGGTTTCTGAAGATGTGTTCTTACAAATGCTTTCCCCTCCACTTCATAAACCGGCGCATATACATAAAATGTGTGCGGACTATTTTCATCAACAGAATATTCTGCCGGAAACCTTATTCTGTATTGATTGTTATCGCGTATTGTATGCGCAGGAATGATGTGGTGCTTTTCATCTTTAATGATAAGATTCTTTGAAAACCTTGTACCAAAAGCCTCTATATGTAACGGCAGATTATTTATACCCACCAGTCCTCCTTCAGATGAATATTTAATTGTAAAAATTTTATTGAGCCCTTTATGCAACAAGTCAACATCATTAATTACTTCAAGAACAGGCTTTGCGCCTGTTATTACCATTTTAGGTGAAAAATCGGACGCAATATTTTCATGTAAAATAAACGGGCTTGTGCGGTTTATATATTCTAACCCTGTAATTTGTATTGATACAGTGTCGCCGGATTTAATCCCATGCATTAAAGTTGAACGATACCTGACATGAAACGTAACAGGAATATTGCTTCCATCATCAGGGAGTTTGATGTCTGTTCCATCTATATGTGTTATCGCTTTGGCATTTCCAAAAAAATTGGTCGGCTGAAAAAAACCGGGAAAACCATCCTCTCCGATAGAAACCGATAAAGCATCGTTGCTGTCTGCGGCATAAGAAAGAAAGGTCAGCGATTCAATAGTTACACCGGCTTCTTCAGAAGAAAAATTCAATGTAAAATCTGAAGAACCGTTGCCACTTGCCGTAGCTACAAACTGGCTCTTTGTAGTGGATGCAAGCACAAACACAGGCTTCCTAACCGGGCCATCAGATTGCGTATCATTGTTTATACTTGAACCGTTCAATCTTGTTTGCTGCATTTCTTTTTTGCAGGAACATAATGCAATAGCAGTACAAAGGGTAAATACATAAATAGTTTTCATAATGGAGCTTTATGGGGTATGGAATAATATAAAATCAGAAATTCTTATCTGGAAATTATTTCAGATTGGATACTTCCGGGTACAGCATTTCAGGCAATAAACTTATAAATTCATTTTTATAAAAACAAATAATTATCAGTTTTTGGTACTGTCTGTTTTAAATTTGTGTTGTATTAATGTAGTAAATAATAAATAGTACAAACAGTCACTTTGATAAAAACAGTTGAAATTATTTAATCCGAAATCGTTGATGTATTAATGCTAATCCAAACTTTGATTTGCTGTTTGTGCAAGCTTTAGAAGGCGGTCATATTGTTCAGGTGTGAGATCATTATAGAAATAATAAACCGGGTCAACCGGTGTTCCGTTTCTATGCACTTCATAATGGCAATGCGGACCTGTACTTTTACCTGTACTTCCAACATAGCCAATTACTTCACCGCGTTTTACTTTTTGCCCATCTCTTGCTTTTACTTTATACATGTGCCCATATAATGTTTCATAACCAAACCCATTATTAATAACAACACGGTTACCATAACCACCTTCATTAAAACCTGCATCGGTAACAATGCCATCAGCAGTAGCATAAATAGGTGTGCCAACAGGTGCCGCAAAATCAAGGCCTGCATGAAATTTCGGTACCTTATAAACGGGATCAATGCGCGTTCCGAAACCAGAAGCAATACGTGTAAGATCTTTATCACTTACAGGCTGTATTGCTGGAATAGCTGCCAATAATTTTTCCTTGTTTTTTACCATTGCCTCAATATCATCAAAACTTTTTTGCTGGTAAGCAACAAGCAGTGTTAAATGATTTAATTGTGTGCCGATACTTTTTACCAAATCCGTTTCACCCAAACTGGTTACAAGCTGCACTTCCTTTGATTTTTCCATTGCTTTCATTCTTGCACTATCGGGTATTGGCGACGATTCAAAAATGGAACGATATACATTATTGTCGCGATTTAATAATTCATCCATTTTTTGTTGTAGCTGATTTACCTGTTGTTGCATTAAAGTATAATCATCTTTTAAATCAGCATTCTGTTTTTCAAGTATAATTGTTTTGGGCGAATCAATGTATTGAAAAGCGACAATTACAATTATACCTGCCGTTACAACTGCTGTTGCAACAAATGCAAAAACCTTCAGCAGTTGTACACGAAGCGGTGTAACCAGTTTCTCAAACCGAAGTGTATGTGTATTGAAATAGTATTTTATATTTTTCATTAAAAGAAAGTTTAAAGTAAAAATTCAAAGATCAAAACATCAATTTTTACTTTTTACTTTTGGCTTTTTGGTACAAGCGTCAAAGATAATTTGATTCAATACAAAACAATTTGTGAAAAAAGATGATTTATACCAATAACACGTTTTAGCCAATTTTAATACATGGCTTGTCACAAAGAACGTATCACAATTGTCTCATGCAGAATGTATAAAAATTCTGGTATGAAAAGAAATAAGACAATTTATTACATCTCTACTTCAATTATATGTGCAGTTATGTTGTTTAGCATTATAAATTTTACTTTTATTGACCGCTATCCTTTTGCTGAAGGGGCCTTTAATCATTTGCATTTACCTCTTTATTTTAAAATAGAACTTACAACAGCAAAAGCACTTGGGTTGCTGGCATTGCTCATTCCAAACCTGCCGGTAAGAATAAAACAGTTTGCTTATTTTGGTTTTGCCATTACATTAATTTCTGCAACAATAGCACATGCGTCTACAGGCGATCCTTTTTTTCCTTTTATTATTGATCCAATATTATTCTTAATTGCATTGATCTTTTCTTATGTGTATTATCATAAAATACATCAATTGAAATATTAATTTTAAAATGACGAGAACCGAAAGCTTTCTTGAATATAAATCCTTACTGTTTTCTGTTGCATACAATATGCTCGGGCTTGTTGCAGATGCGGAAGATATGGTACAGGATGCATACGAAAAATGGCTGAAAACAGACCCGGCAAATGTGCAGAATGCAAAAGCTTACCTCGTTAAAATTGTTACCAATACCTGCATCAATCATCTTAATAAATTAAAGCGCAAAAGAAAAGATTACATCGGGCCCTGGTTGCCGGAACCATTGGTTTTTACTGAAGAAAATACCGGTTCGCATGCAGTGGAAATGTTTCATCCCTTATCTATTGGTATTATGGTAATGCTGGAAAAATTAACACCACAGGAAAGAGCTGTTTTCCTGTTGAAAGAAATATTTTCTTATGACTATGATGAGATCGCGGATATTATCAATAAAAACAATGATAACTGCAGGCAAATCTTTAAAAGAGCACAACAGCATTTACAGGATGACAGGAAGCGTTTTGAGATTGACATGCACATGCATGCGCGCATCTTTAATCAATTTTTACATGCGTGTTACGAAGGAGACATCCAGGGCCTTATCAATCTTTTGCAGGAAGATATTGTAATGGTAACAGATGGCGGCGGCACTTCGTTAAATATAAATGGCCGCACCATCCAGGCTTTACGCAAACCTCTGCATGGAAAAGAAACGGTTGCAAAATTTGTTATTACCATCATTCAAACAGTTCAGCAATATGTGCCTGGCTTTAATACTAAAATTATACTGGTAAATAATATGCCTTCGCTTGCCTGCTTTATGCATGATAAACCTCTTAGCCTGATAACACTCGAAATAAGAAACAATATCATCACTAATATTTTCGTACACAGCAGTAAAGAAAAATTAAGATTGTTGATGTAAGCTGTCACAAAACAAGTTTGATGCATGTCTGATGTTTTCAAACTAAACAAATGAACATTCTTGTTTTTGGTGCAACAGGCGGTTCCGGCAGGCAGATTGTAAATCAGGCGCTTGATGCAGGTTATGTAGTAAAAGCAATCGTAAGAAATCCACCGGCACTCAACATCAGCCATAAAAATCTTTTTATAATTAAAGGTGATGTATTAAAGCCTGAATCGTTTATCGAAGCAATGCAAAATACAGATGTGGTTTTTTCTGCTTTGGGAAGCAGAGACCGAAAGCCGACAACAATGTTTTCTGAAGGAATACAAAATGTTCTTACAGCAATGCGTATACATTCGGTAAAGCGAATTATATGCATATCAGCATCAGGCATAGAAACCAATCCAAAGCTGAATTTTTTTTTCAGGCTGGGTACAAAAGTTTTACAGCTCATTCTTAAAAATACTTTTAAAGATATGTTGCTGATGGAAGAACTGCTAAAGCGCAGCAATGTGAACTGGACGATTGTTCGTCCGCCAAAATTAACCAATGGGAGAATGAAAAATATATATCGTTATGCTATAAACGAATGGCTGGCAAACTGTACCATCATATCAAGAGCAGATCTTGCGCTTTTTATGCTGCAGCATGCAAACGATAGTTCAACATATAAATCAATTACTGAAGTAGCTTATTAAACAAAAATTATGATTCTTTTCAACATCGCATTGATACTGCACATTATTGGTATTATAATAATAGCCGGCACAACATTTACAGGCTTTTTCATTAGCCGGCAATTTTGGAAATCTGTTTCAGCAGATAAGCAAAAAGCTGTTATTATAAATTCAAATGCGGGTTTATTTGGCAGGCTTACCGGCATTGGCGGCGTGCTTACAATTCTTTCCGGCTTTTTAAT
>JBDUBY010000136.1:0-2916 GCA_040003735.1 Parafilimonas sp. | reverse complement strand
AACTCGCAATCTGTAAAAGCATACAATGCATCAATTGTTATATCAGGCGAAATACCCGCAGCGAGTTCAATAATAATTTCAACATTCTTTGCTGTCGCATCAGTTACTTTCTTGATCTTTATTTTTCCCTGGTCATTGGCCTTTACAATCGAATCCATCAGCGTAGAAGTTGTAATGCCGTAAGGAATATTTTTTATGATCAAAGTTTTCTTATCACGCTCTTCAATAGCAGCACGCACTTTTATTTTTCCGCCACGTTTTCCTTCACTGTAATTTGTTGCATCCATCATGCCACCGGTAATAAAATCCGGAAGTAATTCAAACCTTTTTCCCCGTAAATATTTTATGCTGGCTTCACATATTTCAATAAAATTATGTGGTAAAATTTTAGTTGATAAACCCACCGCAATTCCTTCTGCACCCTGCGCTAATAACAAAGGAAATTTCATCGGCAACGTAACAGGTTCTTGTTTTCTTCCATCATAACTCAATTGCCATTCTGTTGTTTTTGCATTGAACGCAACTTCTAATGCAAACTTTGATAAACGCGCTTCAATATATCTTGGAGCCGCTGCATCATCGCCAGTTCTTACATCGCCCCAATTGCCTTGCGTTTCAATTAATAAATCTTTCTGACCCATGTTCACCAATGCATCACCAATACTTGCATCGCCATGAGGATGATACTGCATGCTCTGCCCAATAATGTTCGCTACTTTATTAAAACGCCCGTCATCCATTTCTTTCATTGCATGTAAAATGCGGCGCTGCACAGGCTTTAAACCATCTTCAATTGCGGGCACAGCGCGTTCAAGAATTACGTACGATGCATAATCAAGAAACCATGTTTTATATTGGCCTTGAACACCAGTGTCGTTTGTTGTTATATTTTTAGAATCTGCCATTTTTATCACTGATCAAAGTTCAATAAAATTCAAACAAATACTTTTCATCATATTCAATACTGAATTTTTTAAGGAAATCTATATATTCTTCTTTAAATGTTTTTATTTGATGCTGTTCAGGTTGATGTAAAATATAATTTATTATATTGTCTAACGACGATCTTGAATAACTAAAAGCTCCATAACCCTGCTGCCAGTAAAACTGATTTATCCATTGCTTTTCTTTGATAAAATTGCCGGATGATATTTTTATTTCCTTTACAAGATCTGATAAAGATTGAGCCGGATTTAAACCAATTAAAAGATGAAGATGATCAGGCATGCAATAAATAGCTAAAGACTTATGATTTTTATTACGCACAATGCCGCAAATATATTTTTCTAATTCATCGCGAAATGATTCTTTGATGAGACTTTGTCTTCCTTTTACAGAGAATATAATGTGAATGTATAATTGTGTATAGGTATCAGGCATTGTAGATGCGGCTCCGCTGGAGCCGATGTATTATAATTGATTATTTTACTACAAAGATAAAGCTTCTCCGAAGCTGCTTAGTTATCGGTAAATGATTTGTAAAAATAAAAATGATTGATGCTGAAATTTTTTTTGAAAAACAATATCTATAGAAACGAACTTCTCCGAAGCTGCTTGGTCATCGTAAATGATTTGAAAAAAATAAAGCGATTGATGCTGAAAATTGCTCTGAAAGAGCAACATCTTTGTAGTAGAAGAAATTTGGTTGTTTAACCGCTCCTGAGGAGCGGCATCTTTCTTTATTAAAACAAAAAACATTTCATCTGTATTTACCTGCTTCTTTGCCAATCTTTCCCAAATGTGTAAAAGAAAATCCTGTAAAATATTTTAATCCATATCCAAAAAATCTATCCATACCTAAATGACTAAATAAAATAATTCCAATAAGCATAATTGTTTCATTATACAAATAAAATCCCGAAACATACACAATTAAAGCAATGGCTTTATGATGAACGATGTTATATATAACGGCGCCAAATTTATTGCCCGCTGTATAACCAATCATACTTATATCTGGCAAAAAAATTAAAGCAGGAAACAACCACCAGGCAAATGATAATTGATTAAATAAAAAAATGCCAAACAAAAACATTGCTGCTTCTTCAAGCTTTATAAGTTGCTTCATTATACAGTTATATCTAATTCAGGTTTTTCTTCTTCGCTGGCTGCGGCTGGTTTCTTCAGTACAATATCTTTCCATCCATTATTCCAATCGCCGCTTATTTCAATTTTATCATCATTTATTAATTCTTTCATGCGCCATGCAAGAAATGCATCACCTGTATGCACTTTCATTTTGCCAAATAATGTGCTGAATACTTTATGTAATTTCTGTGGCTCTTTTGTAAGCGCAGCGATCACATCATCATCATAATAAGAAGATTCTTTGCTGATGATTTTTTTGCCACCTTCCAGTATTCTTACCAATCCATTTTCAGTGCATAATTTTTTCCATTCATCACCATCCAATTCAAACTCGCTGATGGTTACAGGCCGGGCTAATTTTTTTGCTTTGATGAATTCCTTTGGAGGGATTTCAAACAAATCTTTTGGATAAAAAATAGCTCCTTTATCATTGATGAAAGGAAGATTATTCAGGGAAAGAATATGAACGCGTTTTTCAAATTCGTTTAGTTGGCTTATAAGCCAATAATAACCGCATACATCATGTTGGTTAGGTGCAACCCATATCCATGCTTGTTCATCAAAATTTCCTTCAAGACTTTCTTTTAGTTGATGAACAGTGAGCTTATCGTCAACAATATCCATCTGTTCAACATAAGGTGAATGTTCTAAAACTTTTTTCCACCAATCTCTTCTTAATTGATATCCTTCTGTTTCATAAATATCTGCAATTGGCCCAACTGCAAAATCATCTTTTATCTGTATGATTTCGCCTTTTAATGTTTCATCTAATTCAATTGCTTTTTGTAATGTATCAATATCTGATTGCTGAAAAACTATGTGTATCAT
>JBDUBY010000120.1:0-9809 GCA_040003735.1 Parafilimonas sp. | reverse complement strand
TGGGTGAAGAATTTGATGCGGTAATAAGCGGCGTTGCACGTTTTGGTTTTTGGGCTGAAACGGTGGCACATAAATGCGAAGGTTTAATAAGTATAAATGATCTTAACGATTATGATGAATTCCGGCATATAGAAAGTGATTATAGTTTGGTTGGCAGAAGAAGTGGTAAACAATTTCGCATGGGCGATAAAGTAAGAATAAAAGTTATTTCAGCTAACCTTGATAAAAGACAATTAGATTATCAATGGGTGCAGGAAGGAAGTAACCGGACCTCAGAAACAAAAAAATCAAACAAAAAACCAAAGAAGGAAAAGTTGTAAATTTTACTTTAATTATTAATTGTAATATCATTAAACTAAAAAGTATATGAAATTCCTTTTAACCCTTAGCTTAACCATTTTCATATTATCATCATGTAAAAAAAGCAGTATACCGGCCATGCCGAGACCAATTGATAATAACGCATTACAAGGAAAATGGGTTTTAACCGAAACAAAATCAGCAAATGTAGGCACTGATAAACCTTTAAACGAAGAGGTAATTACTTTTAGTTTACCGAATCACTATCTCACATCAAGAAATGGTCTCTGGCTAAACGAAGGCGAATATAGTTTTTCAACAAACATTGTAAATTGTAAAAGGAGGGGAAACGAAAAATGTAATCATATTTTCTCCGGAACCCTATTCAAATATTTCTAATGTTATTGAACTAACCAGCGACAAATTATATATGTCGGACTTTATTACATACAATGCACAAACTTTTATTTATACCCGTCAATAACACAAATTTTTCATTCTGAGTTTTTAGTTTTTAATTCGCTGCATGCATTCATTCAAAGAACTTACAGCAGAATTTTCCAGTCGCTTTAATACTTCGCATTTCCCAAAACAACCACAAAGTTTATACGCAGCAAACGATTATTTTCTTGGTCTTGGTGGTAAACGTGTTCGGCCGGTAATGTGTTTAATGGGCAATGAATTATTTGATGAAATAAACGCAGATGCGTGGCAGGTTGCAGCAGCCATAGAACTCTTTCACAATTTTACTTTAATTCATGATGATATAATGGATGCAGCGCCATTGCGCCGCGGACTTGAAACGGTGCATTATAAATTTGGTTCAAATACGGCGTTGCTTGCGGGCGATGTAATGCTGGTTGTTGCTTACGAATATTTAAATAAAATCAGCAGCAGTTATCTTAAACATATCATCAGCATTTTTAGTAAAACAGCAAAACAGGTTTGCGAAGGCCAGCAACTTGATATGGATTTTGAAAAATTGCAAACCGTTTCGTTGAATGATTATTTAAAGATGATTGAATTAAAAACTTCTGTACTACTCGCAGCAAGTTTAAAATTAGGCGCCATTATTGGCGGCGCAGGTGAAGGAAATCAAAATCATTTATATGAGTTTGGAAAAAACCTTGGTATAGCTTTTCAAATTCAGGATGATTATTTAGACGCGTTCGGCGATCCTGAAAAATTTGGTAAAGCTGCGGGCGGAGATATCAAGCAAAATAAAAAAACCTTTTTGCTGATACATGCATTAGAAACAGCAAATCAAAATCAAAAAGAAGAATTAAATAATTTATTACAAACAGATGCTGAGGATAAAGTGCAACGTGTTGTAAAAATATTTCACGATTGTAATGTTGATGAATGGGCAAAGCAATTAAAGCAGGAATATTTTAATAAAGCCTTGCATCATCTTGATGAAATTGCTGTGCTTTCTGCAAGAAAAAAACCGTTGATGGAAATAGCAGATTTTTTAATTCAACGCGATTATTAATTTAATCAGCGTTTTCTTCTGCATCATCTGCATGCTTTATAATATCGCCATCTTTAAAAAGAATTCCCTGCAAAATTTCTCTCCAAACAGGTTTTTGACGCAATAAGAATTCAAGGTCCATTCCAAAATGTTTGAACTCTTCTTTTTGCGCATCTTTCATAATTGCTTTTGCAACTTTATCTTTTTCAACGCTCATGCGTTGCTCATACCAATTTATAGCTTCGGCTTCTTCGCCTAAACCTGCAATCATGCGCGCAAAAGTTCTTGTTTCTTCTGATAATTCATTTGCAGGTTCGTGGTATTGATCAAATCCCATAATTTTTATTTTATTCAAATATAAGTACACAAATAATAAGGGTAAATTTTATGTAACCAGCAGTTGATTCTTGTGGCATCGTTCCTTGTGTCACTCCCTTGTACAATTGTTTTTCATGGCAACTATTTCGCTTCTTTTATAACATCATTTATTTCATTCAACAAAGATTTTGAACTATCAGCATCACCTGATAATTGCCATATCATAATGCCGGAAGCATCGTGTTCAGCCAACATTGTTTTTTGCTTTATTGTGTTCATCCCGTTATAATACAAAATCGTTCCATCGCCCATATCAAATTCATCTTTTAATTCTGAACCGGGATATGTATTAACGATGTCATTATAATTCATAGTAACCGCACGAGTTTGATGTTTTGGCCCAAAACCATAACCATAAAATGGTACGCCAAGTGTTATTTTATCTTTTGGTATGCCGCGCACATTTCTAAAATAATTAAGATCATCAATAGCTTGTTCATACGTAGAATGAGGCCCTGGTTTTTTCGGTGCCCATGCACCTGTATGATCGTAACTCATTAGGTTTAAAAAATCATATTGCGCCAATGCTTTGTTAGTATAATCATCTTTAAAATAAATTGCAATTGCAGCCGTAAAAAGTTTATTATGTTGATGCAATGCTGTCGCAAGCTCAACAGAAAAGTTGTCATAATTTTCATCAATATCGCTTCCTTCAATATCGTTATCAATTCCATCAGCATTATACTTCATCACCAAATTAACCAGGTTATTTATAAAAATTTTCCGGCTGCTATCTTTTAAAAGATTTGCATAATAAGCATGCTTGCCACCGCCGCAAATAGAGAATAATACTTTTACATTATCTGCATGCGCACACTGTATAAATGGAACAAGTGCAGAAAGATTTTGTTTGAACTTTCCTTTTGTATCAGGGTTAAGAAAAAATAGATTTATATGCGTAAGTTTATTGAAAGGAACATCAGCAACACTTTTCTCCATTGCATATTTCAGCGAATAATAACCTACAATTTTAAAAGGAATTTCCTGTTGAACTTTTTTTTCGTTATCAGATGAAAGAAGAAAGCTGAACAGAGAAATGAAAAGCAGTAATTTCATTTTGTAATTGCCTTAAACAACATCAAGATAGCACTTAATTCTCTTCCGGAATATTTACCTGTTCAACTTCTCTTTCCTCATCAATTTGATTTACATCAACGGCTTTAAAAGAATAATTTCTTTGTGTAAGATAACTGAACAATACCACGAAAATGCTGGTAATAATTTTTGAAAAAGTTGGCCACCAATGAAACTCTTCAACAAATAATTTAAGGAAGAAATAATTAAGCGCGATGCACGCAACAACAATTAAAAAATAACGAAAAACCTGGATGCGTTTTTTTGTTTGTGTTTGCTGCCAAACTACATAGCGGCTCAAATAAAAACCAACCGGGAATGAAACGCAGAAAGCAATAAGAAATGCAAATATGTAAGGGCTTACAGCAAAGCCATACAAGTAAACAATTTCTTTATGCAAAAAGTAATTATATGAAATGGAAAAAACCGCAATATCAAAAAGCATATTAGCGCCGCCACAGGCAGCATAGCGAAATGTTTGCAGCGGCATAAATTTTTTAAACGGCGGATAAAATGCATCAACTACAGCTAAAACAATTTTACGTATAAATGCGTGTAATTTTTGCATTGGGTTACGAAGTTAATTTTATTTATAAAGTCTAAATTCTGAAATTGATATTTAAGAATAATTTATAGCGCGTCATTGCGTTATTTTTGCGCAATCACAGCGTATTATGAGTGTTATAAATGATATTAAAGCGATAACAAAAACGGCAATCGAAAAATTATATCAAACAGAAATTGATGAAAGTTCTGTAACAGTTAACCAAACAAAACCTGAATTTGAAGGCGATTATACAATTGTATTATTTGCTTTGCTGAAGCCTTTAAAAAAATCTCCTGATGTTTTAGGAAATGAACTTGGAAAATATCTTGTTGAAAATAATGCCGGTTTGTTTCAATCATATAACATCATAAAAGGTTTTTTAAATCTTGTTATTGCTGATAAATATTGGATTGATTTTCTTTCAAAGAATTATAACGATGCAGATTTTGGAAAACAAAACATCAGCCATAAAAAAGTTATGGTTGAATATTCTTCGCCTAATACAAACAAGCCTTTGCATCTTGGCCATTTAAGAAATATTTTTTTAGGATGGAGCAGTGCAGAAATTTTAAAAACTACAGGTAATAATGTAATTAAAAGCTGTATTGTAAATGATCGCGGTATTCATATTTGTAAAAGTATGATTGCATGGAAGATGTTTGCAAACGGAGCAACACCTCAATCAACCAATACAAAAGGCGATCATTTTGTTGGTGATTATTATGTAAAGTTTAATGATGTTTATAAAAAGGAAGTTGAAGAATTAATTAATAAAGGAATTGAAAAAGTGCAGGCAGAAAAAGAAGCACCCATTATGAAAGCCGCACAACAAATGCTGGTTGATTGGGAAGCCGGAAAGCCTGATGTAATTGAGCTTTGGAGCATGATGAATAATTGGGTGTACGAAGGTTTTGATATAACATATAAACGCATCGGCGCTGATTTTGATAAAGTGTATTACGAAAGCCAAACGTATATTCTTGGAAAAAATTTAGTTGAAGCAGGACTGGAAAAAAATGTTTTTTATAAAGAAGAAGATGGCAGTGTTTGGATTGATTTAACGAATGATGGATTGGATAAAAAAATTGTTCGGCGTAAAGATGGAACCGCAGTTTACATAACGCAGGATATTGGTTTGGCAGTTGATAAATATGAAGAATATAAAATTGATGAAAACATTTATGTTGTAGGCGATGAGCAGAATTATCATTTTAAAGTGCTGCGGCTTATATGCGAAAAATTAAACTTGCCTTCAGCTAACGGAATGCATCATTTGAGTTACGGAATGGTAGAATTGCCATCAGGAAAAATGAAAAGCCGTGAAGGAACTGTTGTTGATGCAGATGATATTGTTGATGAAATGATCAACATCGCGAAGCAAAAAACAATTGAGCTTGGTAAAGTAAAAGACTTTAATGAAGAGGAGTTAATTGACTTATATGAAACAATTGGCTTAGGTGCATTGAAGTTCTTTTTGCTTAGAGTTGATCCGAAAAAAAGAATGGTTTTTAATCCTGAAGAAAGTATAGATTTTCATGGCTTCACCGGTCCGTTTGTTCAATATACTTATGCAAGAATAAAAAGTGTGTTAAGGAAGATGTCAAGGGTCAACAGTCAGCAGTCAACAGTCAACGGCAATCTTCTCCCACTTGAAAAAAATATCATAACACAACTCGAACAATTTCCATCAGTAATTGAAGAAGCTGCAACTTTTTTCGATCCTTCAAAAATTGCTATTTATGTTTTTAATCTTACAAAAACATTTAACTCATTTTACACTGAACATTCCATTGCAAATGCAGAAAGTGAAGAAAAGAAATTTTTGCGTTATATGATCTCCCAACAAACTGCAAACGTTATTCAATCAGCCATGCATTTGTTAGGTATAAAAGTACCTGAGAGAATGTAAAGCATGTCTGATGTCTGATCTTAAAATTTAGGATATATTAGAAATCAGCAAATCATACATCAGACATCATGGTTTCGGCCTGTCTGCCGGCTCCATATTGCAATATTTAAACGGGCCAAAGCCACTGCCATCAGTTGTTTTTTTGCAAGGCGGCGGAAGCATCTTATAACTATCAAGTTCGGCGGTTACAGTATCAGCATCAAAACCCGCATTGGCAATTGCGGTACGTATATAATCAAGTGTAATTCTATCAGGCAGAAATTGAATTTTCAAAATGCCGTTTCTCAAATCATCTTTCCATTGCAAAATACCGGTTTCAGTATTTGGCCCTTTTTCACGCGTTAAATATTGATCCAGTCTTTGCTTGCATTCCCAGCATTTTAATTGAGGCACTTTTATGCTTGCCCACTGCGCTTTGGCTTGCATTACCTGCGCATTGGTTGTTGTAAGAAAAAATAAAAATGCAATTCCAATAAATACTTTCATGAATAAACTTTTTATGTTACCAACTGCATCATTTCATGGCATCACGGTTGTGTCACTCACTTGTACAATATATTTTTATGGCAGCAGGGTTATAGCTTTACAAAACGAACAGTAATAAAAAAGATTGCGCATCATAATAAATACGATGCGCAAGTTTAACAGGTGCTTTAGGTTCTTACAACGGACGACCATCCAGCGGGGTTCGTTCTCCAGTTCATCAACGATTGTTCTGTTTCAGGAGATACAATATTTTTTTCAATGGCTAATTCAATAAGTGCGGTATAATTCGTCAGGGATTCAAGCTCCACATCTGCTTTTTTAAATGCTTCTTTTGCGTCGTCGAAACTATAATTAAAAATTGAAACCATTCCAATTACTTTAACGCCAACCGAACGTAAAACATCAACCACCTGCAAACTACTTTTGCCCGTAGAAATCAGGTCTTCTACAACAATTGCTTTTTGGCCAGCTTCAAAAAAACCTTCAATTTGATTGCCTAAACCATGTTCTTTAGGTTTGGGACGAACATAAATAAATGGAAGCTTTAGCTGGTCTGCAGCCATTGCTCCCCACGCAATTCCTGCTGTGGCAACACCAGCTAACAAATCTGCATCAGGAAATTGTTCAAAGATCACATTACACATTTCGCTTTTAATAAAATCGCGCAAATATGGAAAAGAAAGCACTTTGCGGTTGTCGCAGTATATTGGGCTTTTCCATCCACTTGCCCAGGTAAATGGTTTTTCCAGGCTCAGTTTTACTGCCTCGGCCTGCAACAATTTTTCCGCAATAAATTTTTCATTCTTCATGCTGCGAAGATAATATCTGTTTCAGGTTTAATGTTACAAGTTAAGCTGGGCATAAGCAAGTGTCTGACGCTTTGAAGCGTCTGACACGTTCAAACGTTTTATATTGTTCTTTTGCATCAGCTTAAATTATTATTATGAAAAAAATTATAGCTGCGGGTGGTTTAATATTGAATGAAAGAAAAGAATTGCTGATGATTTTTCGTCGTAAAAAATGGGATTTACCAAAGGGTAAATTGGATGAAGGTGAATCAATTGAAGATTGCGCTTTGCGGGAAGTAAAAGAAGAAACAGGATTACTCGAAGTTGAAATAAAAAATTTACTTGGTTTAACTTTTCATGAATACTTTAATACATATACTAACGAAGACGTTATTAAAGAAACACATTGGTACCAAATGCATGCAACTGCTGATCAGCCATTAATTCCGCAAACAGAAGAAGATATTGAAGTGATTGAATGGGTTGATGAAAAAAATGTTACAGAAAGGTTAGATAACAGTTACCCGAATATTGTTGAGATAATAAACAAATTAAAAGCTTAGTTCTTTTTCAAAGATTCAATCACAACTTCAGGTAAAAATGGTGAAGCATCTCCATGGTTGCGTATAATATCTCTTACAATAGTTGAAGCAATAGAATTATATTTTGGTTCGCAGGTTAAAAAAATTGTTTCAATACTTGCATCTAAAGTTCTGTTGGCATCTGCGATGGCTTTTTCATATTCAAAATCGCTTACATAGCGAATGCCGCGCAAAATAAATTTTGCATCAATCTTTCTGCAAAAATCTATGGTTAATCCTTCATAAATTGCTGCTGTAATTCCTGGTTCATCTTTAAAAATATCTTCAAACCATTTTAGTCTTCGCTCTGCAGAAAACATGGGCGTTTTGGTTGAATTTTTTCCAACACCAATTACAATTTTATCAAACAATGGTTTTGCACGAGTGATAACATCAATGTGGCCTAATGTTACAGGATCGAATGTGCCGGGAAATAAACAAATACTCATAAGCGAAGTAAATTAAAATTGCTGAACAATAAATCAACAGTACAAGTGAGTGACACAAGGAACGATGCCATTGTTACTGCTGTTGGTAACAAAAAAATTCTATTCTGTTTTCGGACTCAATAAATATAAAACTGCCATGCGCACCGCTACACCATTTTCTACCTGGTTTAAAATAATTGAATATGGCCCGTCTGCAACATCACTATCTAATTCAACGCCACGATTTATTGGCCCGGGATGCATGATCACAATTTCTTTTTTTAAATTATCCAGCAAACTTCTTTTGATGCCATACGCCAAATTGTATTCACGAAGCGAAGAAAATAAAGGTTGATTTTGTCTTTCCAGTTGTATGCGCAACACATTTGCAACATCGCACCATTGCAAAGCATCTTTTATATTATACGTTACGTGAACGCCAAATGCTTCTTTAATATATTTTGGAATTAAAGTTGGCGGGCCTGCAAGCATTACTTCAGCACCCATTTTTTTAAGTAAATAAATATTGCTGAGTGCAACACGGCTGTGCGTTATATCGCCAATGATTGCCACTTTTAAACCTTCGAGCCGTCCTGTTTTTTCCTGCATGGAATAGGCGTCAAGCAAAGCTTGTGTTGGATGTTCATTGATGCCATCACCTGCATTTACAATTGCTGCGGGAATATGTTTTGCAAGAAAATGCGGTGCACCGGAAGCACTGTGCCTCATCACCACCATATCCACTTTCATGCTAAGAATATTATTTACCGTATCAAGTAAGGTTTCTCCTTTAGAAGCGGAAGATGTATTGGCAGCAAAATTTAAAACATCTGCACTTAACCTTTTTTCTGCGAGTTCAAAAGAAAATCTTGTACGTGTAGAATTTTCAAAAAAAAGATTTACGATAGTGATATCTCTTAACGAGGGAACCTTTTTTACAGGCCGTTGTAAAACTTCTTTAAATTGGTTTGCTGTGGAAAGAATTAGCTGGATATCTTCTCTGGAGAGATCTTTTATACCAAGCAAATGTTTGGACGACAGTCTCATTAAAGAGCGAAGTTAAAAATTAGTTTTTAGTTTTTGGTTTTAAGTTTTGAGTTGAGTTTACGCCAGCACAACCTCATCGGCTTCATGATTTTCTTTCCAGCGTACAAAAACTTTTTGGGAAGAAAATGTATCGATAGCGCGGCCAATATAATCTGCCTGGATTGGCAACTCGCGGCTAAAACGGCGATCAATCAACACACATAATTCTACTTTTGATGGCCGGCCAAAATCGAGTAATGCATCTAAAGCCGAACGAATTGTTCTGCCTGTCCACAACACATCATCTATGATAATAATTTTTTTCCCTTCAGTACTGAAAGGAATATGCGTAGCATTTGCAATTTTTAGTTCGCCGCGAATATCATCTCTGTAGAAAGTAATATCAAGCTTGCCATACAATATCTTTTCGGCGGGCAGCAACAATTTTAATTCATTTACAATTCTGTCACTTAAAAAAATTCCACGCGGCTGTATGCCAATAAGAACTGTATTTTCAAGGTTAAGATGATTTTCTAATATCTGGTGTGCCAGCCGCTTTACGGTTAGTTTGATTTGATTTTGTGTGAGAATAGATTTCAAGCTGATATTTTTATACGTAATTAAAGATAAATAAAAAAGCCTCGATGTATCGAAGCTAAAGCAATAATTAAAGAAGATTTTCAAATGATCTCATACTATTTCTTCAAACTTCAGCGTATTGTGTGCCGAAGCTTTATCTTATTTATTTCGCCCATACCTTTTCAGATAAAGATTTTTGATTACAGACACTCAGGTAAATACTGAAACATGCATTTTGTAAT
>JBDUBY010000005.1:0-9811 GCA_040003735.1 Parafilimonas sp. | reverse complement strand
TCTCCATTCATATTGTTGGTTGCGCAATTGCGGCTCAAAGCCTGCTTCTTTAATGGCTTGCTGAATTGTTTTATATGTAAACCGGTGTGGCGCACCAGCGGCGCTTACAACATTTTCTTCAATCATAATACTTCCAAAATCGTTGGCGCCTGCGTGCAAACATAATTGCGCGGTTTGCTTGCCAACCGTTAGCCAGCTTGCCTGTATATTTTTAATATTAGGCAGCATGATGCGGCTCATCGCGATCATTCTTATATATTCTTCTGACGTTGTAAGATTATGAACGCCGCGTATGCGTGCAAGCAATGTATCAACATCCTGGAACGTCCATGGAATAAATGCTAAAAAACCTTTTGCATCTTTTGGTTTCATTGCCTGTACTTCGCGTATGCGCGCAAGATGAATAAAACGTTCTTCGATAGTTTCAACGTGGCCAAACATCATGGTGGCGCTTGTTGTAATATTTTGTTTATGCGCTTCGTGCATTATCGCGAGCCATTCATCGGCGCCACATTTACCTTTGCTGATCAATCTTCGTACACGATCAACTAAAATTTCTGCACCTGCACCAGGCAATGAATCAAGCCCGGCTTTTCTTAATTCAGTTAAAACTTCTCTATGCGTTTTCTTCGCAAGCTTTGTAATATGCGCTACTTCTGGCGGGCCTAAAGCATGCAATTTTATTGCTGGATATTCCTGCTTTATCTGCCTGAAAGTATTTGTATAAAAATCGAGCCCAAGACCGGGATGGTGACCGCCTTGTAATAACAACTGATCGCCACCATACTTGAATGTTTCTTCGATCTTTTTTCTATACACTGGCATTTCTGTAATGTATGCTTCTTCATGACCGGGAATTCTGTAAAAATTGCAGAATTTACAGTTAGCAATACATACATTAGTTGTGTTTACATTTCTATCAATTTGCCACGTAACTTTTTGATGTGGAACCTGCTGTTTACGTAGTTCGTTCGCCACATACATTAAATCTGTGAGCGGTGAATGTTCAAAAAGATAAACGCCTTCTTCAACACTTAAAAATTCATAGTTTAAAGCTTTTTCGTATAACGCTGCAACATTCATGCTTCTGTATTTGTCTTTAATTAAACGATTGCTGTTTCTAACCTGCAGGTTGCGAAATTACTGAAGAATCTGTTGCAGATAGACGTTTTGAAACCAATACAGCAGGCTTTATATTTATATTAAAGGTTTGGATACGATGATGTGCAAGTGTATTTTCATATACGGAATTAAAACAACATGCGCCAATACAAGGATTTATTTTTAAGATTGCTTTGGTTTAGGTATTTTAATTACCGGAAACAATTAATTCATTTCATTATTTTATCCTTATCAAGCTTTCCGCTTTTAGCGCAGGAAGAATTTGTACAGCCACCTGCAAAATTTATTACCAACATACCTTTTACACAACTAACAGGCGGCATTATTATTCTGCACGCCACATTTGATGATTTTGCAGACAGTTTAAATTTTGTGCTTGATACCGGCAGCGGAGGCATTTCTCTTGATTCTTCCACTTGCGATTATTATAAGTTAAAGACCGTTCCAAGTGATAAAATTGTACGTGGGATTGCCGGCATGAAGTACGTTTCATTTGCAAATGATCATACCATACATCTCCAGGGATTAACAGTTGAAAAACTTGATTTCCATATAAACAATTATGAAATTTTAACGAGTGCTTATGGCATGCACATAGATGGAATAATTGGTTATAGTTTTTTTAGGAGATTTTTAATCTACATTGATTATGATAACCAGGAATTGAAAGTTTATACACCAGGAACGTATAAATATCCAAAGGGCGGTTATCTTTTAAAACCACAATTTTCTACATTGCCTATGCAGGTAGCAGAAGTAAGAGATGGCAATAATGTTACTGCTAAATTTTTTCTTGATACCGGCGCAGGATTATGTTTTTTAATGAATGACGACTTTGCGCATGACAGCGCCATTTTTAAGAAAAAAAGAAAAATGTATTTAACGCAGGCAGAAGGTTTAGGCGGAAAAACTGATATGAATCTTTCTGTTGTAAAAGAAATAAAGATTGGTCCTTACCGCTTTCACAATGTGCCGGCTTATACTTTTAATGATGATTATAATGTTACCAATTATCCAATATTAGGCGGCTTAATTGGCAACGATATTTTGCGCCGTTTTAATGTAGTGCTTAATTATCCTCAACAGGAAATCTATATAAAACCTAACAAACATTATACAGATTCATTTGATTATTCTTATACTGGGCTTGGGTTTTACTTAATTAACGGCGCCATTACAATAACAGACGTTATAAAAAGCTCTCCCGCTGAAAAAGCAGGCTTTAAGTTTGGTGATATTATAATTGGTGTTGAAAGCAATTTCAGCAATAATATCCAGGCTTATAAGATATTAATGCAAAACGCGAAAGCAAGGTTACGGATACTTGTTATGCGTGATGGCCAGCCGCAGGTGATCTACATGAAAGTAAAGAGTATATTGTAGCTTTGCTATGCAGAAAAATCCAAAAGATTATGGATTAATTTGCCTGATAAATTAAATCCTTAATTCTCTTAATCTCTATTCAAGAATAAAAATTATGATTAATTATAACCGCTTTGTTTTAGATAATGGTTTGCGTGTATTAGTACATGAAGATGCATCAACCCCCATGGCTGTAGTAAATGTTTTGTATGATGTTGGAGCAAGAGATGAAGATGCTTCCAAAACAGGGTTTGCCCATTTGTTTGAACACCTTATGTTCGGCGGAAGCATCAACATTAAAGATTATGATGAACCATTGCAACGTGCCGGCGGTGAAAACAATGCTTACACCACAAACGATCTCACCAATTATTATTGCCAGTTGCCTGCTGAAAATATTGAAACAGCATTCTGGCTTGAAAGCGACAGGATGTTAAGCCTTGCGTTCAGCAAAAAGAGTTTGGATGTACAGCGTAAAGTTGTAAGTGAAGAATTTAAAGAGCACTATATTAATAAACCTTATGGTGATGCATGGCATAAAATGCGGGAATTGGCTTACACAACACATCCTTATAAATGGATGACGATTGGCCAGGATTTAAGCCATATTGAAAATGCAAAATTAGACGATGTAAAAAATTTCTTTTTCAAACATTACCGGCCCGTAAATGCAATTCTTGTTGTTGCAGGAAATGTAAAAACAGAGAATATAAAAATACTTGCAGAAAAATGGTTTGGGTCAATTGAACCCGGCGAAAAATATATACGCAATGTTCCGCAGGAACCAAAACAAACAGCACCGCGTAAACAAACAATAAAAGCAGGTGTTCCTTTAGATGCATTTTATAAAACATGGCACATGCCCGGAAGATTAGATAACGGATATCATGCATCAGATCTGATCACAGAAATTTTAGGTGGCGGCGGGTCATCACGTTTATTTCAATCGCTTATAAAAGAAAAAAGACTTTTCAGCAATATTGAATGTTATCATTTTGGAAGCCTTGATGCAGGCCTTGTTGCTATTGAAGGAAAGCTTGTAAAAGGCGTAAATATGCAGGATGCAGAAGCCGCTGTTGAAGTAGAGATTTCTAAAATAAAAGAATTAAATGTAAGCGAAGAAGAATTGCAAAAAGTGAAGAACAAAACAGAAAGTCTTATCGCATTTGAAGATATTGCAGTGATGAGCCGTGCAAATAGTTTGGCATTTTATGAATTATTAGGCAACGCTGATTTAATAAACCAGGAGCTCTCAAAATATAACGAAGTAACGCTTGATGAGATAAAACAATTCAGCAAACAAATATTTGAAGTTAATAACAGTAACGTATTATATTATTATAGTAACAACTAAATTATATAAGCACTTACATATTTCTTCTGTATTGTCCGCCAACTTCGTATAAAGCGTGTGTAATTTCTCCAAGCGAACAATATTTTACCGTTTCCATTAATTCTTCAAAAAGATTATCATTGTTAATGGCTGCATTTTTTAACCTATCTAACTTATCAGCAGCAAAACTTTCATTTCGTTTTTGAAAAGCATTTAAGTTTTGAATCTGTTGTTCTTTTTCTTCTGTTGTTGAACGTATAACTTCTGATGGTGTAATTGTTGGCGAACCTTTTTTGTTTAGAAAAGTATTTACTCCAATCAATGGTAATTCGCCAGTGTGTTTTTGATGTTCATAAAACAAACTTTCTTCCTGTATTTTATTGCGCTGATACATTCTTTCCATCGCACCTAAAACGCCACCGCGTTCAGTTAATCGATCAAATTCTGTCAACACAGCTTCTTCAACCAAATCAGTCAACTCTTCAATTGCAAAACTTCCCTGTATAAAATTCTCTGTTTTTGCAGAACCTAATTCACGATTAATAATTAATTGTATTGCCATTGCACGCCGTACACTTTCTTCCGTTGGCGTTGTAATTGCTTCATCATACGCATTTGTATGAAGTGAGTTACAGTTATCATAAATCGCATACAAAGCTTGTAATGTTGTGCGTATATCATTAAAATCAATTTCCTGTGCATGCAATGAACGACCTGAAGTTTGAATATGATATTTTAATTTTTGAGAGCGATCATTTGCTTTGTATTTATGCTTCATTGCTTTTGCCCAAATGCGTCTTGCCACACGGCCAATCACGCTGTATTCTGCATCCATTCCATTACTAAAAAAGAAAGAAAGGTTTGGCGCGAAATCATCTATGTTCATTCCGCGGCTTAAATAATATTCAACATAGGTAAAACCATTTGATAAAGTGAATGCAAGCTGCGTAATTGGATTAGCGCCAGCTTCTGCAATATGATAACCGCTAATGCTTACACTATAAAAATTTCTTACTTTTTGATCAATGAAATATTGTTGTACATCACCCATTAATTTTAACGCAAATTCTGTTGAGAAGATACAAGTGTTTTGTGCCTGGTCTTCTTTTAAAATATCTGCTTGCACAGTTCCCCTAACCTGTGCTAATGTTGCAGCTTTGATCTTTTCATACACATCTTTTGGCAATACTTCATCTCCACTCAATCCCAATAATTTTAAGCCCAAACCACTGTTGCCTTCCGGTAATCTTTCCGGCGATGATGGATTATAGTAAGAAGGTTTAGTTTGATGAAGATATTTCTTTTTAAAGGCTTTTTCAATCATTGCCCATTGTCCATTGTCCGTTATCCACTTCTCACATTGCTGATCAATTGCAGCATTCATAAAAAAAGCAAGAACAATTGGCGCTGGACCATTTATTGTCATGCTTACAGAAGTTTTTGCATCGCACAAATCAAAACCGCTGTATAATTTTTTTGCATCATCAACAGTTGCAATACTTACGCCGCTGTTACCGATTTTTCCATAGATATCCGGGCGATGATCCGGATCTTCACCATATAACGTAACGCTGTCAAATGCAGTGCTTAAACGTTTTGCAGGTTGATCTAAAGAAACATAATGAAAACGTTTATTGGTGCGTTCCGGTCCACCTTCTCCAGCAAACATTCTTGTTGGATCTTCCCCCTGCCTTTTCAATTCAAAAACACCTGCTGTAAATGGAAATTCTCCGGGAACATTTTCCTGCAGTTGCCATTTTAAAATATCACCCCAATCTTTATATTTCGGTAAAACAAGTTTTGGAATTTTTGTTCCGCTTAACGATTTTGTAATTAATGATTGTTTAATGACTTTACCACGAACCGTGTATTCAAAAAAATCTTTTGAATATTTTTCTTTTAAAGAATTCCAATTATCAATTAATTGTTTGCAATCAGGATGAAGTTGTGTTTCATATTTTTTCTGTATTAATTTTAATTCATCTACAGCATTCATGTTTTCTTCGTGCAACACACCATCAATCTTATACAACTTTGATGCGATCGTACATTGCTCATCAACCCAACTATCATATTCTTTATTTGTTTCTGTTATTTCAGATAAATAACGAACCCTTTTTGGTGGAATGATTAAAGATTTTGAAGTAGTATCTTTTATATGATGCACTTCAATCTTACCAAAATCAACCTTAGTTTTTTCTTCCACAGCCAGCATTATCTTTTCAAATAATTCATTAATGCCGGCATCGTTAAACTGCGATGCAATCGTTCCAACAACAGGCAATTCTTCATCTTTCGCAGTCCATAAATTATGGTTTCGTTTGAATTGTTTTTTTACATCATGCAAAGCATCAAGTGCACCCGCTTTATCAAATTTATTTATGCAAACTATGTCTGCATAATCCAACATATTTATTTTTTCAAGCTGAGATGCTGCGCCATATTCAGGTGTCATCACATACATGCTCACATCGCAATAATCTAAAATAGATGCATCGCTTTGGCCAACGCCGGCGCTTTCCAAAATAATGAAATCAAAATCTGCGGCTTTACAAATTTCCAGTGCGTGTTCAACAGCTTTACTTAAAGCTATGTTATCATCGCGTGTGGCAAGACTGCGCATATAAGCACGCGGATGAGAAATTGAATTCATCCTGATACGATCACCTAACAAAGCACCGCCGGTTTTTTTGCGTGAAGGATCAACCGAAACAACTGCAATTGTTTTATCAGAATATGCATTTAAATAACGGCGAACGATTTCATCAGTTACAGAAGATTTTCCTGCGCCGCCGGTGCCAGTAACACCAAGAACAGGAACATTATTTTTTTCCGGTTGACTGTTGACCGCTGACAGTTGACCGTTCTCAGCATTCGTAATTTTTCTTGCAATGTTTCTTATGTCTTTTACTTCGCCAAGTGTCATAGGATTCTTATAAACACCATTTCCATTCAAAACAAAGTCACATTGCTTAATCACATCTTCAATCATACCTTCCAAACCCATTTTTCTTCCATCATCAGGAGAATAAATTCTGGTGATACCATAATTCTGCAATTCTGTTATTTCCTGTGGAAGAATTGTTCCACCGCCACCGCCAAAAATCTTTATGTGTCCGCAACCATTTTCATCCAATAAATCTTTCATGTATTTGAAAAATTCTATGTGGCCACCCTGGTAAGATGTAATGGCAATGCCCTGCGCATCTTCTTCAATAGCGCATTCAACAATTTCTTTAACGCTGCGGTTATGGCCAAGATGAATAATTTCCGCGCCTTTACTTTGCAAAATACGGCGCATAATATTTATTGCAGCATCATGACCATCAAACAAAGAAGCGGCAGTAACAATGCGTATTTTATACGTTGGTATGTAACTCATCAAACAATTTAATAAGCGCAAATTTAATTGTTTGAAATTTAAAGTGAACGCTTGTTAGCTGATTAAACTCATTCATCTACAAAAAGCAAAAAGAGCTGCACAAAATGTGCAGCTCTTTTAAATCTAATTTATTTATTGATGGAACTCTTCTGCATCAACCAAAGTTGCTTCTACTTCACCGTTTTTGTGCACCAATAAACTTCCCTGAAAATATTTTTCATTATGTTGAGAAGCATCAAGTCCAAGCACTTCGTCTGCAACACTTACACGCATTGGCAAAATGAAATTGATAAATTTAAAAATCAAAAAAGATACAGTAAAACTATAGGCAACAACAATCACCAACGCTTTAAGCTGTATAAGAAAGAAACTTACATTACCATAAAATAATCCGTTATTACCTGCAGCATTAACTGCTTTTGTAGCAAATATTCCAGTCATAATCATACCAACTATACCGCCAATACCATGGCAGGGAAATACATCTAAAGTGTCATCAAGCCTTGATTTTGATCTTATTTGTACGGCAATATTTGAAATTACAGCGGCAATAAAGCCAATAAATATACTTTGAGGAATTGCTACAAAGCCTGCCGCAGGAGTAATTGCAACGAGCCCTACAACTGCACCAACACAAAAGCCAACCACAGAAGGTTTTTTCCCTTTTGCAACGTCGAATAACATCCAGGTTAAACCAGCAGAAGCTGCTGCAGTATTTGTTGTTGCAAAAGCAGAAACGGCAAGTGAATTAGCAGCAAGTGCTGAACCTGCATTAAAACCGAACCATCCAAACCAAAGTAATCCTGTGCCAATTAAAACATAAGGAATATTGGCAGGTGGAATTTCTTGATGCTCAAGATGTACTTTTCGACGTTTTAAAACTAGTGCGCCGGCGAGGGCTGCGCATCCGGCAGAGATATGCACAACTGTGCCGCCGGCAAAATCCAATACTCCCATTTTAAAAAGGAAGCCTTCGGGATTCCATGTCCAATGAGCGATGGGAGCATACACCAATAAACTAAATAGTACAATAAATAATATATATGATGTAAATCTTATTCGCTCAGCAACTGCGCCAACAACAAGTCCGGGCGTTATAATAGCAAACATTAATTGAAAAAGTGCAAAAAGTGTAAGGGGAATAGTTGGGGCTAAACTCCAGGGTTCACTTGAATTTACACCTTGAAAAAATAAATGTGAACTCGGATTGCCAATAAAGCCTCCAATAGATTTTCCAAAGCAAAGACCATATTCAACAACTATCCATAAAACGGTTACAACGCCTGCCGCTACTACGCTTTTTATCATAGTGGACAGAACATTTTTTCGATGTACCATTCCACCGTAAAAAAAAGCTAACCCAGGCGTCATTAAAAATACCAAAGCCGTTGCAACCAACATCCAGGCAATGTCTGCAAAATTATATTTACTTGAATCGGCAAAGTCAAGTGTTGCTGGTATAAAAATTGATCCTGCTGCAACAAGAATTAGTAATACAAAAGGAGTTAATTGTGTACGGTTAACTTTATTCATAATAAATAATTATTATATTAATAATTATAAAATTATGCTTTAAATTTTCAAATTATAATTATAAATTATAAACATTTAATTTATTATAATATAATAATACTGATAATAAATAATGCCTACTTAGGCACTTAAGATTAGAAATAAATTTCAGATATACTTATTAACCGTCAAAAATTCATTTACCGCTCTTGCACATTCTCTACCTTCATTAATCGCCCAAACAACTAAAGATTGCCCGCGACGCATATCGCCGGCGGCAAATATTTTTTTATGATTGGTTTGATACGTTTTGTTATCTGCCTTTATATTTTTTCTTTCATCTAAAGCAATTTGCATATCAGCCAACATGCCTTCAATTTGAGGATGTACAAAACCCATCGCTAATAAAACCAATTCACAAGGCAATTCACGTTCTGTTCCATCCACTTCATGAAAACCAGTTGTTCTTCCATCATCAGAAAATTGCCATTCAAGATTTACCACTTTTAAAGCACATAAATTTCCGCTCTCGTCATGCAAAAATTCTTTAGTAGCAATTGCCCAATCCCTGCCCGCACCTTCTTCGTGCGATGAAGTTGTTTTCAATAACATTGGATAAGTTGGCCAAGGCATGTGATGTGTTCTCGATTTTGGTGGTTGCGGCAACAACTCAATTTGCATAATAGATTTTGCGCCTTGTCTTTTTGAAGTGCCGATACAATCGCTGCCGGTATCACCACCACCAATTACGATAACATTTTTATCTGTTGCAAAAATGTTTTCATAAAACATATTTGATTCAACTGTTTCACCTAAATGATTCGTTGATTCAAGATTTGCGTTGCGTTTATTTTGTTGCTTCAAAAATTTCATGGCAGAATAAACGCCTTTTACATTACGTCCTTTAACCGGCAAATCTCTTGGCACTGTTGAGCCGCCTGCCAACACAACAGCATCGTATTTTTCAAGCATTTCTTTTACCGAAATATTTACGCCAACATTTGCATCGCATTTAAATTCTATGCCTTCCTGTTTCAATATTTCAAGCCTTCTGTCAATCACCCATTTTTCTAACTTAAAATCAGGAATGCCATAACGCA
>JBDUBY010000431.1:0-2936 GCA_040003735.1 Parafilimonas sp. | reverse complement strand
TTTGAACATTTTATTTATACCAATGAAAAAAATAATTTTATAAGAAGCCTTTATTATGATGAACAAAAACATTTTTTATTGGCCGGTTGTTACAACGGCGGCATCCAGTTGTACGATACGTTGGGTAATCCATTATGGCAGCATGCAATTGTTTCAGACAAAGTAAAAGACGTTAACGCAATAGAAAAACTTTCTAACAATAATTATCTAATAGAAACCATTGGCAAAGGCTGGTATATTTTACATCTTTCTTCAAAATCTATAACGCCTGTTGTGGTAAATAATAATGAAACAAATGCATTAAATGTATATGCAATAAGTTTTTTAAACAACCTGCAGCGCATTGATAGTGCTACGCTTTTTATAGCAACTATAAACAATGTGTATGATTGCGTTTTTAAGAATAATACATTAATAAGCGCAAAGCCTTTACTGCCATTTACTGTTTTGCCGCCTGAACAAATAGATTGCTTTTTAGCTGATGATAACAATATTCTTTGGGTAGGTACCAATAATGGAAAACTTTATCGTGCAGATAAAAACAAACATGTTTTTAAAATCAACATTCCGGGAAATTTTCCTGTGCGCAGTTTAACGCAGGATGCAGCGCATAACATTTGGGTGGGCACAGATAAAGGCCTGTACGTGTATAACAATTACGGACAACTTATAAAAAACATTACCACACAAACAGGATTGCTGAACGATTGTATTTATGCTTTATTACCGGTTAAGAATCAGGCCGCTGTTTTTGCCAGCAGTAATCTCGGTTTATCGTTTGTGGCTTTGCATAACAACATCATCAACTACACTAAAGAATCAGGTTTACAGGAGAATGAATTTAATTCGGGTTCATGCGTAAAATCAGCGGCAGGAAAATTTTTTTTTGGCGGCGTAAATGGCATCACTTCATTTTATGCGTCTTCACTTTCCAATATAAAAGACACGCCGGTTTTAAACCTTACAAAATTTATAGTAAATGATTCTGCATATAATGTATATGCCGATACAAAAAAAGAAGACACTGTTTATTTAAGTTATACGCAAAACCATATACAGATGGGTTTTGCTGCTTTAGGCATTTTAAATACAAATGAGTACAAGTATGAATACCGCTTAAATGGTTTTGAAAAAAACCGTCAAATAACACATAATCCAACAGACATAAAATATGTTTTGTCGCCCGGTAATTATTCGTTTGAAATAACCTGTTCGCCCGTTTTTTCTTCAACAACAATTTTTAAAAAAACTATTGTCATTATTGTTTCGCCACCGTGGTGGCAAACCTGGTGGTTTAAAATTTTAGTTGTAGTGCTCGGTGTAACAATTATTGCATTTATTATTCAGCAATACCTGCACCGCCATTATCAAAAAAACTTAAATGCTTTACAATTGCAGCAACAAATTCAGCACGAACGGGAAAGAATAAGCCACGACCTGCATGATAATCTCGGCGCTTATGCTGCAGCAATTTCATCAAACATTTCATCTATACAAAATTTGCACAATACAAATAATGACGAGGCTTTTAATCAGCTAAAAAATAATTCGCAATCCATCATTAACCAGTTAAATGATACTATTTGGGCTTTGAATAAAGAAGCCATTTCATTAACAGCCGTTAGCGATCGTTTTAAACTTTTTCTGCAAAAAATGCAACCCAGTTATGCGACTGTTTTTATTGGAATAAAAGAAGAAATAATACATGATGCAATATTATCTCCAGCCAATGCGCTGCATTTGTTCAGAATAATGCAGGAAGCAATAAATAATGCGTTGCGCCATAGCAACTGTAAAAACGTGCTGGTTAAAATTATAAGTAATGATGGCTGGCAAATTATTATTAAAGACGATGGTAAAGGAATGAATGAAAACAATATTGCCGGGAATGGTTTAAAAAATATCAGGTTAAGGGCTGCAGAAGCAGGCTGGCATGTACGCTGGACGCAGGAAATACCGCCAGGTACAAGTATCATAATATCTTCTACTATAAATTAATTAGTAATAAGTTTTTTATTTATTGCAAACTTGCAGCGTGCTTCCAAACAAAATCATACATATTGCTTTGGCAGAAGATAATGCCGTAAACAGAAACACTTTTATTGAAAAAGTAAAGCAGTATGATCACTGGAAAATTGTTTTTATAGCTGATAACGGCGATGAATGTTTGCAAGAATTGAAAGGCATGCCCGCTTCAGTTTTGCCGCAGGTAATTTTTATGGATATTGAAATGCCGGGGCTTAGCGGCATTGAAACCATAGCAATTGGAAAAATACTGTATCCGCAAATTCATTTTATTATACTAACTGCTTTTGATGATGATGAAAAAATTTTTGAAGCTATAAAAGCAGGTGCATCAGGTTATTTGCTAAAGCATGAAACGGCTGCTGTATTAAAAGATGCTGTTACCAATGTGCTTGAATTTAACGGCGCGCCATTAAGCCCCGCAATTGCACGCAAAGCATTGCAAATGTTAAGCAGTTCTTCAAACGAAAAAGTAAAAACATCGCCATTGCCACAGTCGCTTACAGAGCGCGAAACCGAAATTTTGCAACATACCGTTAGCGGGCTTGATGCAAAGCACATAGCCGAAATTTTAAACATCAGCGTATTTACTGTAAGAAAACATATATCTAACGTGTATGAAAAATTGCACGTACAATCAAAAGCGCAGATCATTAAACTTGCACATACTAAAAAATGGTTTGATATAATATAAGCAGTTCGTTATTGCTATTCTAAATAACCAGCATTCTATCTTAATTCATTTCTTTCGGAATAATCTTTTTTTAATCAAAACATATACTTTAATTGCAATTCACTTAAAGTAATTAAAATATTTTTAGATATATTATTATCTTCATTCGTACAACATTATTTATGAAAAAATTCGTGATCACCGGTTTTGCTTTACTCGCTATTCATTTTTCTTTTGC
>JBDUBY010000061.1:0-2939 GCA_040003735.1 Parafilimonas sp. | reverse complement strand
ACAGGATAAGCTTCTCTTGGCCCGATATATCCAACAATTCCACACATAATTAAAATCTTTTTTCTTTACAGTTTATATTTGAAAAATTAAACACGAAAGTATGCAAACAGCTCCGGAAAAATTCCCCAATGTAACATTAGAAGATGAACGCGTTTTATTAAGGCCGCTTTGTGAAACTGATTATGAAAATTTACTACCTTTTGCATTAAATGAACGCGGGCTTTGGTTTTATTCTTTGGTAAGGCCTGAAGGTGAAGATGACTTAAAAAATTATATGAACATTGCATTTAGAGAAAAAGCTGCAGAAAAAGAATTCCCTTTTATTGTGTTTGATAAAAAAACAAATGAGTATGCCGGAAGCACAAGATTTTACGACATCAATTTTTCTTACAAAACACTTCAGCTTGGTTATACATGGTATGGAAAAAAATTTCACGGAACAGGATTAAACAAACATTGTAAATTTTTATTGCTGCAGTTTGCATTTGAAAATTTAGCGATGGAAAGGGTGGAATTTAGAGCAGATGCAAGAAATGAAAGAAGTATTGCAGCTATGAAATCTATAGGTTGCAAAGTAGATGGAATTTTACGCAGTCATATGCCAACTGTTGAAGGCGAAAGAAGAGATTCAATTGTATTAAGTATTTTGAAAGATGAATGGTTTAATGGAGTAAAGCAAAACTTGTTGAACAAATTAAATTGATAGATTGTTTGAAGATTTATAACTGCTGTTTATTTATCTTTTATTAAATTAATTACTATGGAAAATGTAACAGGTATTGGCGGCATATTTATTAAAGCCAAAAATCCAAAAACGCTTGCCAAATGGTATAAAGAAAATTTAGGTATTGATTTTACAAATGATTACTACGCAACATTTAGATGGATAAATGAAAACGATCCTGATGTGCCTGGAACAACTGTGGTTTCTTTTTTAAAAGAAGACAGCGATTATTTTAATCCATCTGAAAGCAAATTCATGATCAATTTTCGTGTAAAAAATTTGCACATGTTATTATTTACGCTGAAACATAACGGCGTTTGGGTTGCAGATAAAACCGCATATTATGAATATGGAAGCTTTGGCTGGATCATGGATCCCGAAGGAAATAAAGTTGAATTATGGGAACCAAAAGATGAACATTTATAAAACATTTTTGTATTGGCTGCAGTTTTAAATTTTAATTGCTTTTGCCATTGGCAGGACATTCTTTTCAGACATAAACAATAAATTATTTTAAGCAAACCAAATTATTATGCGCATTTTAATTGATATGGATGATGTAATGGCTGACGCTGTTGAACGTTTTTTTGAATGGTATGAAAGAGACTTTGGTGTGCGTTATACCAAAGCCGATATACACGGAAAGAAATTGTACGAAATAGTTCCTCCGGAAAACAAGCAGGCAGTTTTAAGTTACCCGCATAAGGAAGGATTTTTTAAAGACTTACCTGTAATGGAAAATGCTAAAGAAACCATCGAAGCATTAAACAACATGCATGAAATTTATGTTGTATCAGCAGCGATGGAATTCAAATATTCCTTTCTTGATAAATATGAATGGCTGGATAAACATTTTCCATTTATTCCATGGAAGCGAAGAATATTTTGCGGCAACAAACACCTAATTAAAGGCGATGTTTTAATTGATGACCATGATTTTAATTTGTCTGTTTTTACAGGTAAGCCAATTGTTTTTACAGCACCGCATAACGTGCATTATACTAAATATGACAGAATGGAAAATTGGCTGGATGCAAAGAAATTTTTTGATGGATTAACTTAAAACCTGAAACACTAAAACCAGCAAACATCTAAAACCTATTTAGTGCATCCTGTCTCCTCTTGGCGTTAAATGTTTTATAATCTCAGCTTCATAAGCAAGCCATTCATTCCAGCGCTTACGCACTTTTTCTTTATCAACATAGTTTTCAGCAAGCTCGATAAAAGTTACGTAGTGCCCCGCTTCGCTTTCCATAAAACGGCGATAAAAATTGCGCAGGTATTCATCATCCAAACCTTCACTTAAACGCTTAAACCGCTCACAACTTCTTGCTTCAATCAAAGCACAAATCAAAAGCTTATCAAGCAACCTGCCATCTTCTCTTCCACCTTTTACTTCAAACTGAAAAAGCTTATTTACATACTCATCTTTTCGTTGCTTTCCCAACTTTAAATTTCGCTTATATAATTCCTGCAATACCAATCTGAAATGTCCCCATTCTTCTGTTACAATCGGTGATAGTTCAGTTACAAGTTTTTCTCTTTCTGAAAATCCCTGTATTAAAGAAATGCAGCTTGTTGCAGCTTTTTGTTCACAATAAGCATGATCGGTTAATATATCTTCAAGACATATTTCAGCCAGGTTTACCCAGCGCGGATCAGTTGGCAGGTGCAGGCCTAAAATATTTTTCTCATCTTCATTCACAATGGCAAAATACAGCCATAATTTCTTTATTACAAACCAACATAAATTGTATAAAACTGTTTACGTCGCAACATATTTAGCATTTGTCTAATTATTTCCGTGCAACAGAATCAGCTGTTAATTTCGCCCGCATCACAAAAATTTTTATACTGCAATCATTTAATATGAAAAAGAACATTATTCCTGTTTTCATTTTTGTTATTTCATTATGTGCTCCAGGTGCAAATGCGCAAAGCTTACCACAGCTTGGCAAGAATTCGGTTAAAGATGTTATTGCTGCAATGACGCTTGAAGAGAAAGCAAAATTTGTTGTAGGCAATGGCTTTAGCATGCCGGGTATGAAAAAAGACGAAGCTGCAAATATCGGTTCCACAAAAGATAAAGTTGCCGGTGCATCCGGGACCACGTTTGCTATTCCGCGTTTGGGTATTCCATCAATGGTTGTGTCTGATGGCCCGGCCGGTGTACGTATTGATCCTATTCGCAATGGCGATAGTTCAAAAACATATT
>JBDUBY010000020.1:0-9860 GCA_040003735.1 Parafilimonas sp. | reverse complement strand
GAATACGATTCCATTATGAATGCCCCATACCGCAGGGCTTTTTTCATTTACAGGTCTTATCCATTTTGTATTTTCTGATGTGCTTTGGGCTTCTGATTTTTTAGTAATGAATAAGGTTAAAGCTAAAAGCAGAAAAAATCTTTTATAAATAAAATGGAAATGCATTGTTATAATCTCAATTACAATTTTGCTTTATAATTCATTACTACCTCTAATTTTTATCACATTTTAATTATGGGGTGATGCCTGCTTGCGCAGACATCAATACCCATAAACTTAAAAGACAAAAAACCCAACTTGCATAAATCAGTACCCTATATTTTGTTTATACACGCCAAACGAATAATTCATTTGTGGTTGAGGAATTGGCATAAATTCATCACGCCCTGCAGTAAAATGTCCATCTTTCATCCATGGCCTGCCGCGTGGATATTCTTTTGCGAAGTATGCATTTAACGTTGGCTCTGCAATACCCCAACGAACAAGGTCATACCATCTTACGCCTTCCATTGCAAACTCTAAACGGTCTTCCCACATTAGCGCCTGCCATGCAAAAGCATTTGTCCAGCTACAATTAACGCCATCCTGGTAAAGACTTATTTTGTATGGAAGTGTTGGCGTGCCATTATCAAATTGCAACCTGTCTGTACTGTTTGCTGCACGCTGGCGTATATCGTTTATAATAGGCAGTGCTTCTTTTTCTCTTCCAAGCTTAATTAATATTTCAGCTTTCTGCAATAAGATTCTATCATAACGAATAACAATTTCATTTTTTGAATTCCACATCCAGAATAAATTCACAAGTCCAGGACAATCAGATTCAACATTTTCTTTTAATGAATTAAAGAAGCCAAAATTATTTGGATCTCTTGCGCCGCTGCTATCAAACAAAAGACTTTGCTGATACTTCCATGGCAAACCAGGAATAGCAACGGTATGGCCAATACGTGGATCGAAATTATTCGTTGAAAAATATGTTTTATTATTTTCAGGCTCTGCATTATTGAATGTGTCAAATAAAGGAATACCGTTTGCATCAACCCTGAAAGCATTTACCATATCATACGAGGCTTTATGAAAATCGCAGCAACTGAAATAAGGCGGCCACCAGGGAGCATTCAAAGGCGTTCCGCCATTTAAATTACCGTTTGTTGTTCCATCATCATGCGAGTACTGCCATTCATATATTGACTCGGGCGATTCATTATCATAATCAAACAAAAAGTTTTCAGCAAAATCTGTAGCAAGGCTGTATTTGCCGCTGTTGATTATATCATCTGCCACTGTTAATGCCTGTGATAATACAGCAGTATTAACAGTGATTACTTTATTGCTGGCATCTTGTTCGTACGCCATCCACATTAAGCATTCCAGCATTTCGCCTTCAGCTGCATATTTTGTTGGGCGGCCAGCATCAGTTTGAGTTACCGGTAAAACATTTGCTGCTGCTGAAAAATCATTGTAAATGTTTTGCCATAAGTACAAATCATTTTTTGCAGTATCAGGATGATTGGGAATTGTTTTAATAGAATCATTTGTAACATTTTCATCAAAATAAGGAACCCATTTATACCATCTTTTAAGATCTAAAAAGAAGTAACCTCTTAAGAAGTGCATTTCTGCAATTCTTTGTTGTTTGTTTGGATATACACTTTCATCTAATGCATTCAGCGCTCTTAATGCAGAATTACATCTTGATATACCTTCGTATTCAGCATACCATATTCCATCATTATTGCCGGTACTTGCATTATTCTGCGTAAATATTTCCCATTGATACCAGGGAATCTGGTCGCCAATACCACCGCCACCTTTATATGAATCATCAGATTTAATATCTGCTAACCATGGACTTAATTTTTGATTAATGATGCCTTCATGCGGCAACCATGAATAGGCGGAAATTACAAGTCCATCAATTGTTTCAGGTGTTGTAACGTTGTCTTCAGTAACTACGCCTTGCGGTGTTACATCAAGGAATTTTTTGCAGCCTGCTATTGAAAAAATAATAAGGGTTAATACTATATAATTTGATATTCGTTTCATACTTATTCTTTTATTAATTGATTAGAATGATACTTCTACACCTGCTTTAAACATTCGCGGTCTTATGTACGGATTTGCATAAGAAGCGCCATCAGGATTTTCAGGATCAGGACCTGTAAACTTGCTGCTTTTTAATGTTAGCAGATTTTCAGCTGCTACATAGATGTAAAACTTTTCCATACCTAATTTGCTGCTAAATGTTTTTGGCAAACTATAACCTACCTGAATATTTCTGAGTTTTAAATATTGGCCCGGCTCGATAAGGTATGTTGATGTCCGAAGTTCATCATTAGAGTTATTTAATGACAAGGCCGGAATAGTTGAACTTGTGTTTGAAGGTGTCCATGCATCTAACACGCGTGTTGGATGATTGAATCCATTTTGAATCCAAACGTTCCAGAAATCGCTGTAAGACTTCCATCCATCTATCACCTTAATACCGGCAACACCTTGCCAGAACATAGAAAGATCAAAACTTTTATAAGTAAGGTTTATTGAAAAGCCATATTCATATTTAGGTACCACACTGGCCAGGCCAGCATTGCTTATTACAACATTATCGCCAATCCAGGTACGGTCATAATCGTAATCAATTTTTCCATCTGGCTTGCCATCAGGACCTGAAATATCTTTATATTTTAATCTACCTACGCCTTTGCCTGGCTGATCAGGACCATTATCAACTTCAGTTTGATTTTGATAAATTCCATCAGCAATAAAACCATAATAAGAACCCCATGGATGTCCTTCAATACCATCTCCTTTTTGTGCAGTGCCACCCCATGTGTATTGAACTGATACAGGCAGGTTGTTTACAAAGTTTTTGTTATAAGATACATTAGCAGTAAGCCTGTAACTAAAATCTTTGCCTGCGTTACCTTGATAAGCAACTGAAAGTTCAACCCCTTTATTAGTCATGTTTGCTGCATTTATAGTTTGATATGCACCTTCACCTTCAGTACCTAAATAAGGCGGTGTGATCAACATTCCATTAGTATATTTTCTATAAAAGTCTAACGACCCTGATATTTTTTGATTTAGGAAACCGAAATCAATACCAATATTTGTTTGTGTTGAAGCTTCCCATCTTAAATCATCATTACCGGTTTGTACTTTATAATAACCTGAAGGCAAATTGCCACCGGTTTCATTGCCGCCAATACTATAAGAAGTACCATTGTAGCTTGATGCGAAAAATGTTTGTGAAGTGAGCGAATTTATACTGGCAAGACTTCCGTTTTTGCCCCAGCTTGCTCTAAGTTTTAAATCGGATATTACACTGTTATTAGCTAAAAAATCCTCCTGGGAAATACGCCATCCGCCCGATACGGCAGGGAACAAAGCAAAGCGGTTATTTACACCAAACTTTGATGAACCATCATATCGTAATGAACCTGATAATAAATATTTTGAATTGTATGAATAATTGAATTTACCGAAATAGGAGAGCAGGTTGTATTTATCGCCTCCGCTTGTCAAGGTCATATTGCCTGTAGCATTGCCAACATAAGCATAATCATAATTTTGAAACTGAACCTGCTGACGGTTAGCATCAAATTGTTCTGTAGTATATTCATTAGCTTCCATTCCCGCTACAACATCAAGATTATGTTTGCCTTTATTAAGTTTATAATCAAGCGTATTGGTAAGATCAAGTGTTGCTTCTTTCCAGTACCATTGGTCAACAGCGCTGATGTTATTTAATTTACCGCCAGCTTCCTGAAATGTAAACTGAATATTTCTATGATATCCATCTGAATAAATCAATCCTAACTGGGAGTGAAATGTAAAGTTTTTGAGAAAGTAAACATTGGCGTGTACATCACCATAAATTTTATTGTACGTATCACCATTATCCTTATTCAAACTAAGTTCTCTAACCGGGTTCCAGTAATCATCCATACCTAATGCAACAGAAGATCCGCCCCAGCTGCCATCTTGTGCATGAACAGGAATAATGGCTGGCTCAATCAAAGCACTATGCATTACATTTTGATCATTCACCATTATATGTGATGCTTCAAGGTTTTCACCAATTGAAAAACGATCATCAATTACTTTGTACTCTGTATTAACACGGGCAGAAAATCTTTTATAATAAGTATAAATCTGTGTGCCCTGGTTCTCCATATAATTTAGTGATAATAGTGATGTTGATTTATCGTTACCACCGGAAATTGTAAGCTGATGATTTTGCTGAATTCCTCTTTGAGAAATGGCATCGAGCCAGTTTGTATTGGCAGATAACATTAATGGCAAAGAAGAATCCTTATTTAAAGTTGGTCGAGGTGTTACTTTATCTAAAACAGGTATTCCGTTTGCATCGTTATGCCAATCGAAAGAATATATCTGCGTAACCGAATTTGGATCTTGTCCATCGTTCACAGCAGCCTGCCACAAGGCTTGGCCATACTGCATTGTATTAAGCATGGTTGGTTTATTATTCCAGTCAGAATAGCCAACAGTGCCTGAATATGAAATTTTCGCTTTACCTGCCTGCCCTTTTTTTGTTTGAATTAAGATAACACCTGCACCAGCCTGCGTACCGTAGATACTGGCAGAATAAGCATCTTTTAATATTTGCATTGATGCTATGTTATCAGGATTAATATCACGCAAATTCATATAGCTTGGTACACCATCTATAACTATTAATGGTGCGCCGCCATTTAACGAGGTAAGCCCTCTTACCTGTATACTTACATTACCTGTGGGGCTGCCGTCTGTTGATATGTGCAGGCCCGGAACAACACCTTGTAATGATTGCATGATATTAGTTGCACCATGATCTTTGCTTAATTCTTTTGCTGAAACCACAGATACGGCACCGGTTAAATCTGCTTTCTTTTGCGTCATATAACCGGTAACAATAACTTCATTTAAATCAGATCCTGTTTGATCTTTTAATGTGATGTTGATTACAGGATCATCTGCTATCGTTATCTTTTCATTTATCTTTCCTACATAACTTATTTCTAAAACCTGGCCTTTTGTTGCTTTGATGGAAAAGCTTCCATCAGCATTCGTTGTAACACCCACATGGCTGCCAGCTAATTTAATAGAAGCGCCAACTAACGGAGTGGCTTTTTCATCAATTACTTTGCCTGTAACAGTTTGTTGTGCCTGCGCAGAAGCAATCGTGATAAAACCGATAGAACACAATAATATAAAAAGGAGGCTTTTCCCTTTTAGTAAGAGCTTTTTATATGCTGAGCATATTCTTGCTGGTTGCATTTGGCTTAAATGTGAACCCATAGCATTGTTTTTTGTTGTTAAGAAAAATATTTAAGTATTTATAAAGTGCAGACGATAGAAGAGAAAATAATAATTTAAGTACTTATAAGATCCGGCAAAACATTCCGTCTCTTTAATACCATATAACCCGTTAAAATAAAACCTGGAAATATAAAAGCAGGTTTACTTGTATAATAGTTGTGCTGTAAAAAAGGTTTCATAGCAAGTTGTTTAATCGTTTAAGCAATGTTTTCTAAAAAAAGAATTCGGTTCGAATTCGGTTTCAAATATATGTATTTAATCGTTTAAGCAACAAAAAAAATATTTTTTTTGCATTTTTCCGAATTTTGTTTTGCAGAGACCTTTATTATTTTTTTGTAATGTGCGAACTCTTTTTTTTGATTAGCTTTTTGTAATATATTGAGTAAGCAATGTATAACACACTCATTGCTGTCAACGCTTAATAATAATCCTTTAAATACACTGATAATTTTTTTAGACTGATGCGAAATAACTATGCGAAAATCATAAAGTAAAAAGCCGCATCTTTCGATGCGGCTTCCTTATTCAGTTCATAAACTTTTATTTATTTAATCATACTTTTATTTTGCATTGAACTGCAGCGATATTATACCGCCCGTGACTGACTCCCTTGAGTCCTTTGGTTTTGCAACAACATATATTGTGTGACGTTTTCCGTCTAACACTGGCTCCATCTTCACAGCTATCATTTCAAACTGTTGCTTTTTATTTTGCGGAGGTAACAAACTGCCTGTTCCCAACAATTTCCCATCAGGAGCATCTGCTCTAAGTTCAAAATCATAACCGTATGTTGGTGGAGTCTGCCACCCGGCCGTCATGTTCACAGAAGATACATTTGTTAAATCAATATTATCTACAGCAAACCAACCTTTTGTTTTTGGAAGTATCATTATGTTTTGTCCATTGTAATTAAATGATGTAAACGCATCTGTTTTTTCGGTGCCGGTAAACATTACCGTATTGCTGTTTAGAACTGATGTACTTCTGCCTGTTAACGCCTTAATATTATTACCGCCTTTATCAGTATAACTCGCAGACAAAACCAGCGCAGCACCAGGCTTAATGTTGGCCGGCGGTGTAATAGTGCCTATTTGCGGCAACGATTTTTTTATGCCTGATTGATTAGACAGCGACAATACCCACTGCAAAATGGTTTGTATATCGTTTTGCGGTAAATTAGGATGCGCTGCCATTGCGGTTTCGCCCCAAACGCCAGCGCCGCCTTTGATAACTTTTTGTATAAGATAGTTCGATGCATTGGGGTCTTTTGAATATTTCTGTGCTACCTGCATAAAGGATGGGCCAATAGATTTTTCATTTTCTTTATGGCAACTTTTACAATCCAGTGAAAGCATTAAGGTTTTTCCGCTCATTGGCGCAGATTCAAGTTGTGAAGCATTAACGGTTTCTGCTTTATCAAACCCAACAACATAATCAACAGACACAAATAAGTTAGTCTGATCAATTTTAGAGGTATCGCCTTTATCACTTACTGTTACAGAATAATTGATTGGTTTGCCAGGCAGATAAAAAGATTTGTTTGCGCTATTCAGCTGAATATTTACAACAGGTGTTTCGTTACCTGCATATAATTCTACTGCCTCGCTTTTTGCTGAGTCACCGCTTGCATCTTTTGCCACTACAGAAAGTTTGTAATCACCCGCAGTTGTATAAGTATAATTTAGTTGAGGTGTTGATGTTTCTTTTTTGGTGCCATTACCTAAATCCCAGGTATAAGTGATTTTATCATTTTCGGGATCTTTTGCATTTACCGTTGCATTGATATTAAAAGGTAATGCGCCTGTGGCTTTATCAATATGTATAGATGCAATTTTTGGCGGACGGTTACCTGATATAAAATCAATTCTGGCCAAACCTGCATCCGGGTTTTTTTGAAACCAGGCTGTTCCATATTCAAGCAAATAAATTTTTCCATCCGGCCCAACTTCCATATCAATACAATTATTCATATTTATATTTTCGAAGAAAGGCTCCATCTTATCAAAGTCTCCATTTGGCAACATGGTAACGGCTTTTATCCATCCGCGCATCCAATCATATATCAATAGTTTTCCATTATAATAATCAGGAAGGCGCGTTTCTTTCGGAAACATATCTGTATAATAAACAGGGCCAGCCATTGCATTTCGGCTGCCGGTGCCTAATTCGGGAAAATCTGGCGAAGTTGCATAAGGATACCAAATAAATGCAGGTTGAGCAGGCGGAAGATTCGTTAAGCCTGTATTATTTCGTGAATTATTTACGGGATGTGCAGGATCGAATGCAGGCCCACTTACGCCGGTGGCATAATCGTATTGGCGATAAGGATAGTTATTTCCAACAAACAATGGCCAGCCAAAATAACCTGCTTTGCGTGCCTGGTTTACTTCATCATAGCCACGCGGTCCGCGTGTTGCAAGGCTATCACTATTGGCATCAGGCCCAACTTCGCCCCAGTATAAATAATTATTTTTTTGATCTACCGAAATGCGGTAAGGATTCCTGTCACCCATTACATAAATTTCAGGCCTTGTTTTCACTTCACCTTTTGGAAAAAGATTGCCATCAGGAATTGAATAAGTGCCATTATCATTTATACGAATGCGTAAAATTTTTCCACGCAAATCGTTTGAGTTTCCTGCAGACCTTCTTGAGTCAAAATGGTCGTGGCCGGGAATATCATTTAACGGAGCAAAACCACTGTTTACATATTTCACACCAGGCTCATCAAAAGGTGTTGAATTATCGCCGGTAGAAAGATATAACAAGCCATCGCCGCCAAAGGCAATTGAGCCTCCTGTATGGCAGCACATTTCACGCTGCGCATGTACTTCAAGAATTGTTTTTTCTGAAGACATATCGAGTGTATCATTTGTGAAAGTGAATCTTGATAAACGATTAACAGAACTATCAACCGGGCTATAATAACAATATATCCAATGGTTTTTTGCAAAGTTTGGATCTTTTTGTAATCCCATAAATCCTTCCTCTGCATTTACACCCGGCGTGTTTGCATGCCAGTAAACATTTAAAAAGCCAACCTGCTTTACTTTTTTCGTATCATTTTTATATAACAATAATTCGCCGCGACGTTGTGCAACAAGTATGTCAAGCGTAGGTAGAACCGCCATCTCTGTTGGTTCAAAAAATTCGCCGGTTACAAGTTGTGTTTTTGTAAAGCGATCCTGGTCTGGCGGCATTTGTGTTTTCGCTTTTGAATAATCCAGTTTAAGATTATCGCCGATGGCATATTGAATACCACCAAGCAAATGTTTCAAATAATCAGGTTCTGTATAAGATTCTTTTGTGTGACCAAGTTCTGTATAAAATGCCCGGCCGCCATCATATTCATGATACCAGGCCATAGGATGATATCCCATTCGCTTGCCACCGTGATAACTGTTTTCATCAATGGTTATCAGCACATGCAAATCAGCCGAATCAAATTTTTTGTAACTGTAAAATTCATCAATGCGTTTCCATTCTTTTGGTAGATGTTTCGTTGCAATAAAGCTCTGATCAACCACATTAAAAACACCAGGCTGCACGTTTGGAAAGCTGTCATGAATGCCGGGATGATCATAAAAATATCCACCGACTAATCTGCCGTACCAGCCCCAATCATATTCTGTATCTGTTGCGGAATGCACGCCAACAAAACCGCCGCCGGATTGAATGTATCGCTCAAAAGCCGCTTCCTGCCTGTAATTCAGCACATCGCCGGTTGTAGATAAAAAGATTACAGCTGAATAATTTTTTAACGTGCTGTCATCAAACATTTCGGGATTCGTGGTAGTATCAACATCAAAACTATTTTCCTGCCCTAATTTTTGAATAGCAGCAATTCCATCAGGAATAGATTCATGATGAAAGCCTTTTGTTAAACTAAACACCAGCACTTTTGGTTGTCCGTTGCGTTTGTTGCTGCATGAAAAATAAAAGATGCAGATAAAAATTGAAATGGTTAAAGTGAAAAATTTTTTCATTTGGAATTGTAGTATTTTATAAAAAATTGAACGATTAAATGTCGCTGTAAAATAGCATATTGGTTTGAAAAACGTTTTAGTTGTGGGGCAATTATTTTGAATTTTTATTTTATGATAGCAATGTAGTAAATAATTAAACAATTTCTTTTTCGCGTAACATTGCGGCTATAAAAGCCAACGATGAAGAGTGTGAAAAAAATAGCAGTGATACTGATCATCTTTTTATTTACCGATCAACTTTTTGCACAAAATACTGCGGCCATTTCCGGCAAGGTAACAGATGAAAGATTTAACGCTTTAAAAGCGGTTACTGTTCATTTACTAAACACTAATTTATCAGTACTAACGAATGCGCAGGGTGAATATATTATTAATGATATTCATAAAGGAAAATATATCATATCATTTTCATCCATAGGTTATGCTTCGCAAAATAAAAAGGTTTACGTAAGTTCTGCGACAAACAATATTGATGTGCAGCTTGCAGATGCAACTGCGCAATTGGATGATGTAGTTGTTACAGCAGAAAAGAAAGAAGAATCGGTACAAAAA
>JBDUBY010000420.1:0-2945 GCA_040003735.1 Parafilimonas sp. | reverse complement strand
CCTGTTTGTGTTTTAATAGATTCATGCACTGTAACGCTTTCCACAACACTCCACAATAAACCTGCAGCTTCAATAATATTTTTTCGCTTTTGAATTTCTTCAACTGTCCATACTTCTCCATGCGGTACTTGATGCAATGCATTTACAATGCCTGTTGCACCGGTTTGCAAAATGTTTTGTAACGTAACGGGATCATTTGGCCCAAACCATCTCCATGTTTGTTGTAGTTGCATAAAAATTAATAAGGCAACAAATTTCAAATTTATTTTTCATCGTTGTAAAAAATAAATGGCTTTACAAAATCAAGTTTGTAAAGCCATAAAAATTTAGCAGGCTTAATAATAATTAGCAACTAAGAGTTGTCGCCGGTTGCATTTTGATCTATATATTTTTCTTCTTTTGTAATTGATCCGTCAGAAGCAATATCTACAGAATACAATGTTGCATTCCTTGTTAGTTTTATATTGTAACTCATATCATCTTTTGTTGTAAATTCTGTAACGCCAATAATTTTGCTTTCAGTATATTTCTTGTTTAAAACCATTATAATATTTGTAGGTAATAATTTTCCATCTGAATATTTCCACGAACAATTAAAGTCGCCATCTTTATCATAAAGAATTTTTTCAAAATTTCCATTCTGATAAAAACTTACAAAATAGCCGGCTTTAGCATCGGCCCATTTTACGTTTTTTGCGTTTGGAAAAGTTTGATTAAATTTTTCAACTAAGGTTGAACCTGGCCCTGCAAAAGCAGACGACATAATTAATAAGCAAGCTGCATAAGAGATTATTTTTTTCATAACATCATTTTTTTTTTTGGTTATTGATTGCATGAAATTATATGCAAGTGCATGCTCAAGTCAAGTGGTTCTACACCACTGGTTTGTTAAATTGAGCTAATAGATTTTCAATGAAGTATTAATAATATCGCCAAAACAACAAAAACAGGTACTAACGCCGGAAATTATACCATCAAACCATTAATTATAAATTTTATAATGAGTTCTACTTTCATTTGTTAAGTTGTGTTAATCTAATGATAAGTGGCGAGGGTTTTATAAAAAAGTAAAGCATATTATATCATCTTTGCGCTAATAAATAAAGTAATGAAACAAGCTACAAAATTTATACACGCAGGTATGGAACCGGATCCATCAACCGGCGCAATAATGACACCTATCTATCAAACTTCAACGTATGTGCAATCTGCACCGGAAGTGCATAAAGGTTATGATTATTCACGTGCTGCGAACCCAACACGCACTGCTTTGGAAACCGCATGTGCAGCAATAGAAAATGGAAAATTTGGCTTGGCATTCAGCAGCGGCGTTGCAGCTACTGATGCCGTTATCAAATTATTAAAACCGGGTGACGAAGTAATTGCATCGAATGATATGTACGGCGGAACGTTTCGTTTGTTTTCAAAAGTGTTTGAAAAATTTGGAGTTAAGTTTCATTATGTAAACATGATTGAAACAAAAAATATTGAAGCTGCAATAAATCAAAACACAAAGCTGATCTGGATTGAAACGCCAACTAATCCGCTGATGAATATTGTTGATATTGCTGCGGCAACAAATCTTGCAAAGCAGCATAATATTTTGGTTTGTGTTGATAATACATTTGCTTCTCCGTATCTGCAAAATCCTTTAGATCTTGGTGCTGATATTGTAATGCATTCTTCAACAAAATATTTAGGCGGACATAGTGATGTGATTCAAGGTTGTCTTGTAATGAATGATAAAAACTTACGTGAGGATTTATTTTTTATTCAAAAAAGTTGCGGTGCAGTTCCTGGTCCGCAGGATTGCTTTTTGGTGTTACGCGGAATAAAAACATTACATGTGCGCATGCAAAGGCATTGTGAGAATGGTGAAAAGATAGCTCATTATTTACGCAATCATTCAAAGGTTGCCAAAGTATATTGGCCCGGTTTTGAAGATCATCCAAACCATGAGATCGCGAAAAAACAAATGCGTGGCTTTGGTGGCATGATAAGTTTTGAATTAAAAGATGAATCGCCAGAAACATTAATACATGTTGTGTCATCAACCAAAATTATTTCGCTTGCAGAGAGTTTAGGTGGTGTTGAAAGTTTGATCAATCATCCTGCAACGATGACGCATGCTTCTATTCCAAAAGAAGAAAGAATAAAAAATGGTTTGAAAGATTCTCTGATACGTTTAAGTATTGGTATTGAAGATGCAGATGATTTAATTGAAGATTTGGCGCAGGCGATTGGATAATTTCTTTGTAATATTATTCCTTGATAAGTTCAGCATTATAACCTAAAACTAATGTTGAGTCTGCGAATATTTTAAGTGTATAACTGCCTTTTGAAAGAATAGGATAAGGATATGAATTGGGTGGAAATATTCTTCCCGCAATTATTTGCTTACCATTTATAACAACATTGGCTGTTGCCGCATCAGCAAGAGTTTGAAATGAATGATAAGATGTTTCTTTGTTTTCTTCAACAGTTCCATAATTATAATTTGTGAGGTCATAAGTTAATTGAACGCTATCTAAAATAATATTAGTATCATTTGCAATACGCACCTGCAAAACCGGCTGCGCACTTTTTTTGCAACTTAGTAAAATCAAAAGCAGAATTCCTGGCAAAAATTTTTTCATAATTATATGACACTAAGCTTTACAATGCCGTTGTAATCCATATTACATATCATTTACAATTTTCTTATAGCTTGTAACTACTCCTTTAATTAAAGATGAGCTAAAGCCTTGATGTTCCATTTCGTTCAAACCCGCGATGGTACAGCCTTTCGGCGTTGTTACCTTATCAATTTCCTGTTCTGGATGTGTGTGTTTTGTAAGCAACAATTCCGCAGCACCTTTAACGGTTTGCGCCGCAATAAGTGAAGCAGTTTTTGCATCAAAACCAATCTCAATTCCGCCCTGAATGTTTGCACGGATGTAACGCAT
>JBDUBY010000232.1:0-31184 GCA_040003735.1 Parafilimonas sp. | reverse complement strand
TTATACAATAAAGTTTTGTTTGATGTGGTAAGAAATGCAGTTGTACAATTCATGATAGAATTATTTCAGCAGTCAATTAAACAACCGGAAGGTAATCCTGAATTATTTTATTTGCTGGAAGGAAGTTTGCTTGAAGCTGATAAAGGCGCTGATGCAATTGCAGCAAATCTTCCTTTATATTTTATTCTTCATCTTGCAACTGAATCGGGTTTCCAGATACAGGGAAATTATTCACTGCAATCGCCCTTGCTCGATTTAAAAGAAGGTGCATTTACTGCTGTTGAAACTTCTCATTCAAATTATGTTACAGGTTTTATTGCTGAAACAATTTCTAAAATTCAGCATATTCAATTTTATAATGAGCTTGAAAATATAAAACTCAACAAGCAAATGCGAACAGAAATATTACATGCTTTGTTGCAATTCATTTCATTTCACATAACAGATTTTAAAGAGTTGAAAAGTTTGCCTGTTTTACACGAAGTATTGGCCTGACTATATAATTCTTTTTACCATTGATTCTTCTGAAATATTTTTATAAATGATTTGATCTATCAATAGAACACCAGGTCTTTTTCCTTTTTCAAAACTTCCAATTTTATCGCTCATATCTAAAGCAGTTGCTCCGTTAAACGTTGCCCATTGCAGTAATTCTTCTAATGAAATCGAAGGGAAATTTTTCTGAATTGTTTTCATTTCATCAAGAATATTTAAACTCCAGTTGCTGGAATAGCTATCGGTTCCTAAAACAATTTTGCAATTATTTTTTCTTAATAAATTAACCGGCGGCAATTTGTTTTCTATATACAAATTTGCATTGGCACATAAACACCAAAAGATATGTTGATTTGTTTGGCTGCTTTGTTCAGCAGCAAAATCAATATCTTCTTTATTTGTAAATGTGTTATGAATTAATAAAACCTGTTTTGCTTTATTAAGCAGAGGCAAATAAGATTGCAAACTGCTTTTGTTGTATGGCTGAAAAAAATCTGTATTAATATTCAGGTGATGATAAAGCCTGAAAAAATCACCTGTTTTTGTTTGATATAATTCATCCTCAGCCAACGTTTCCTGGTTATGAATCGAAACGATTTTGCCTGCAGAAAAATTGTTAATCAAATTTAAAAGTGAAGTGCTAATGGTATATGGCGCATGGGGAACAATTGAAGTGTTTTTTATAAAACCTGTGTCGCAAAATGCGTTATATACTTCCAGGTAACTATCAAAAACAACCTGCGCCCTCTCTTCTGTAAAACCTAACACTTCAATAAAATTTTGATATTGAATTTTACTTTGCTTTTTTGTTTGCAAAGAATCTGTTGTGTTGCTGATATCGCCAACTGCCACAATACCGCCATTGAACATTTCTTCATCTGCTTTCTGAATAGCAAGCTCCATTTCTTCTTTTACTGCACCCCGTTTGCTTACAACTTTTATTAAAAAATCAACTAACCCAGTTCCTCTTTCAACTACATTTTTCATGTGGCTTAACTCCAAGTGACAATGGCAATTCACAAAACCGGGAGAAAGAATTCCTTTGAAAATTTTAATATCACCGCCGGCATCTTTTTCGTTAACAATGTTTTCAATAATACCATTTTCATCTGTAATCAAAACATAGTTTTCGCCAAGCAAGTCTTTTCCATCAAATAAAAAATCAGCTTTAAATTTTCTTAACGGCATGCGGTAAAGTTAAGCGCCCGAAAACACATAAATTTGCACACTTTTTAAAGTTACAAGAGCCAAAAGCTGCACATTGATATACAGCACAAGGGAGTGACACAACCGTGCTGCTATTGAAAACCGGAGCTCGTAACATAAAAAATTTTAAATGACAGAACAATTAGAAGCAATAAAGGCAAGATTTGAACGTGTTGGAGTTGCATTAACCAACCCTGAAATAATTAACCGGCAATTTGAATTTCAAAAGCTGAGCAAAGAATATAGCCAGCTTGAAAAAATTATAAAACCATATGAAGAATTTAAAAAGGTTTCTGCTGATTATGATTTTGCAAAAGACAGCCTGAACAGCAACGATGAAGATATGCGGGAACTTGCCAAGATGGAAATGCCTGAACTTGAAGAAAAAAAATCTGCTCTTGAAAAAGAACTTACTAAACTTTTAATACCAAAAGATCCGCAGGATGATAAGAATGCGGTGCTTGAAATTCGTGCTGGAACTGGTGGTGATGAAGCAAGTTTATTTGCCGGCGATTTGCTTGATATGTATTTGAGATATGCATCAAAGAAAGGCTGGAAAACGGCAATAGTAAGCGAAAGTGAAGGCACAGTTGGTGGCTACAAAGAAGTGATGGTTGAAGTAACCGGCGAAGATGTTTACGGCACTTTGAAATTTGAAAGCGGTGTGCATCGTGTGCAGCGTGTGCCCAATACAGAAACGCAGGGGCGTGTGCATACTTCTGCGGCCACGGTTGCCGTAATGCCTGAAGCAGAAGAAGTGGATTTTGAACTGAATCCTGCTGATGTGAAGATGGAAACGGCACGCAGTGGCGGTGCAGGCGGGCAGAACGTAAACAAAGTTGAAACCAAGGTAATGCTTACACATATTCCAACAGGCACCGTTGTGGTTTGTCAAACGGAAAGAAGCCAGTTAGGTAACCGTGAAAAAGCTATGACTATGTTGCGTACAAGATTATATGAAGAACAGGTGCGTAAACAGGAAGAAGAAATTTCACGTCATCGAAAAACGCTGGTAAGTACCGGCGATAGAAGTGCAAAGATCCGTACTTATAATTATCCGCAGGGCCGTGTAACAGATCATCGCATCGGGTTAACTTCTTACAATTTGGATGCTGTTATTAATGGCGAAATTGAACAATTTATAGAAGCATTGCAGGTAGCAGAAAATGCAGAAAAAATTTCAAAGCAGAATTAAATTTTAAAAGAAATTTTATTTTACCAGCTATAATATTTCATAGCATCACGGTTGTGTCACTCCCTTGTACAGCAGAAATTCTATTCAGCTTTTTTTGAATCACCAAAATAGCGCAGGCTGTTTATTTTGTCGTTATCGATCTGAAGTTTTAATGCATCAAGCGAATCAAACTTTAATTCAGGCCGTAAATAAAAAAGCACAAAAACTTTCAACGTTCTGCCATAAATATCCTCGTTAAAGTCAAAAATGTTTAATTCAATCGTCCTGTTTTTTCCATCAACTGTTGGACGAACACCAATGCTCATCATACCTTGAAGAAGCTTTAAGCTTTTAGCTTTTAGTTTTAAGCTTTCATCAATTATTTCTGCTTCAGCAACATAAATTCCATTCGATGGAACTAATTTATTTTCATCGTGAATAACAATGTTTGCCGTTGGATAATCCAGCGTTCTTCCAAGCTTATTTCCATCAACAACAATTCCTTCAAAAAAATAGTTATATCCAAGATAACTGTTGGCTGTTTTTAAATCTGCTTTTAATAAAGATTCGCGAATGCGTGTTGAACTAACCGTGACTTCATTAATAACCTGTTCAGGAATTTCTTTCACCACAAAACCCAAAACCTTTCCCATATCTTCCAGCAAATGATAATCGCCTTTCCTGTTTTTCCCAAAGCGATGATCGTAACCAATAATTAGTGTATGCGGATGAAATTTTTCATATAAAAAATGCTGCACATATTCTTCCGCTGTTTGGTTTGAAAATGTTTCATCAAAAGCAACCACCACTAAATGATCAACCCCAAACTCATCCAGCAAAATAATTTTTTCATTCAAAGTTGTAAGCAAATAAACTGGCTTACCCGCTGCAACCACGGTTCTTGGATGTGGATGAAAAGTGATGATCACCGTTTCACCGTTAATTTTTGCTGCTTCTTCTTTTAATTGTTTTATAATTTGCTGATGACCTAAATGCACCCCATCAAAAGTGCCAATAGTAACAACTGCGTTTTTAAATTGCGGAAGATTATTTGTGGAATAGTGAACCTGCATCAGCGCAAAACTAAAGTCATTTAGTCATTAGTCAATAAGTGAAAACAAAGCAATTCATATTTACATTTGCGCCTTAATTGTAATAATGTCTCTTTACTCCAAACGCGGCGTTTCGGCGCAAAAAGAAGAAGTGCATGCGGCTATAAAAAATCTTGATAAAGGTTTGTATGAATTTGCCTTTTGTAAAGTCTATCCCGATTTTTTACAGAATGACGATGATTTTATAAATGTGATGCATGCAGATGGCGCCGGCACAAAAAGTATTCTTGCTTATTTATATTGGAAAGAAACGGGCGATATTTCTGTTTGGAAAGGCATTGCGCAAGATGCGATTGTTATGAACCTTGATGATTTGCTTTGCGTTGGAATTTATGATAATATTCTTTTTTCATCAACGATTGACAGGAATAAATCAGTAATTACAGGTGAAGTTTTAGAACAAACAATTAATGGAACGCAAGAATTTTTTAATACGCTGAAATCATTTGGTATAAACATTCATTTTCTTGGCGGTGAAACAGCTGATGTTGGCGATGTTGTAAGAACGATTGCGGTAAACGGAACGATGATGGCGAGGTGGAAAAAAGATAGGATTATCACCAATGAAAAAATAAAACCGGGAAATGTAATTGTGGGTTTTGCAAGTTATGGGCAGGCAACTTATGAAGATGAATATAACAGCGGAATAGCAAGTAATGGGTTAACCAGTGCAAGACATGATGTTTTAAGTAAATATTATGCTTTAAAATATCCTGAAACTTTTGAGCCAAAATTGAATGATGAAGTTGTTTATATCGGGAAAAATAAATTGAGTGATGAGGTTAATTCAAACTCCGAAATTCAAAATTCAGAAATTACCATTGGTAAATTACTTTTAAGCCCAACGCGTACGTATGCGCCATTGATGAAAACAATTTTAGAAAATTATTTTAATAAGATTGATGGCGTTATTCATTGCAGCGGTGGGGGGCAAACGAAGTGCATGAAATATTTACCGCAACCTTTAAAAATTATAAAAGATAATTTATTTGATGCACCTGAAATATTTAAGATCATTCAACAAAATTCCAATGCAGATGATAGAGAAATGTACCAGGTTTTTAATATGGGCCACCGGCTTGAAATTTTTACAGACGAAAAAACAGCATCAGCATTAATTAATGAAGCAAAGCATTTTAATATCGGTGCAAAAATTATCGGCAGGGTAGAAGCATCCGCAAAAAAAGAATTGCAATTGCATGTTAAAGGGAATATTATTTCTTATTAGCTTTCTGCAAAACAATTAAATCCATAAAAAAGATTTTCACAAAATTCTGGCTTGAATAATGCATGAAACCACTATTTTAAAAATAGCAAGTATCTTGCACAACTTTTCTAATAACTATGGTTGATCTTTCAAAGTTTGATGTAAATGCAGTTGCTAACCGCAACAACAATATATTCGGATTACCTTTTTCTGAAGATGATGCAAAAGTGGTTCTTTTGCCAGTGCCGTGGGAAGTTACTGTAAGCTGTAGTGCAGGCACAGCAAGGGCTGCAGAGCACATGTTTAAGGCAAGCACACAAATTGACCTGTTTGATGCCAACATGCCTCAGGGTTGGAAAAAGGGTTTTTTTATGAAGGATATAGACAGAAAAATCCTCATGAAAAGCGATTACTTGCGAAAAGAAGCAGAATTGTATATAGATTTTATTGCTCATGGCCAGGACATAAACAGTAATAAGTTTATGCTGAAAAGCCTGAAAGAAATAAATGAAGGCAGTTTAATGATGAATAACTGGGTATATGAGCAAACAAAAGAATTGTTAAGCAGAGATAAACTTGTTGGTTTGATTGGTGGCGATCACAGCATATCGCTTGGATATTTCAAAGCATTGGCAGAAAAGCATAAAAGTTTTGGCATTCTGCAAATTGATGCGCATTGCGATTTGCGCCAGGCCTACGAAAAATTTAATTATTCTCACGCCAGCATTATGTACAATACGCTTACAGAAGTAAGCGAGATAAGTAAACTTATCCAGGTTGGCGTGAGGGATTATTGCGAAGCAGAATGGAACTATATATGCAACAGCAATTTTAAAATAATTACGTATTTCGATCAGCAAATAAAAGAGCGAATATTTAATGGCGAACACTGGGTGAATATTGCAGATGAAATTATAAGCCATTTGCCAGATTACATTTATTTCAGTTTTGATATTGATGGTCTTGATCCAAAGCTTTGCCCACATACAGGCACGCCCGTTCCCGGAGGTTTTCAGTCTGATGAAGTATTGTATTTATTAAGAAAGATTATACAAAGCGGCAAAAAATTAATAGGTTTCGATATTGTAGAAGTTGGTACAGGCGAAAACAATTATGATGCTGTTGTTGCATCAAGATTGCTATGGAAGATCTGCAATTTATTTGTGAAAAGTAATTGCGCATGAGGCAAAAAAAGGAATATGATTTCGTTGTTACTTTAAAACATCCCAATTATAAAATATACAATATAATTACTATTTTAATGTGCCTGGTTACAGTAACTGCGTCAGTTTTTGGTATGCTGCATTCAACTTTTTTTAACTTCACCTGGGTAAATGTTTTTTTAACAGCATGTATAATTATAAATCTTTTTATTGCTTTCATCAACAGCAATAAAAAAGAGAATATTACAACATTTAAATGGGCACTGTATGCATCGGCTTTCTTATGGTTATTATTCCCGTTGCATATTCCGGCAATCGCCATTTTTTATATTGTTGCCGCCTTACTTGAAAGACAAATTAAGTTTCCGCAGGAAATTGGGTTTAGTGAAGATGGAATAACATTTAATACTTTTCCTTTCAAAAATTATTCATGGCAGCAGGTAAGAAATGCAATGCTGAAAGAAAATATGCTCACTCTCGATTTTGTAAGCAATAAGATATTACAAAAAGAAACAGAATCTGATGTTGATAAAACAACAGAAACAGAATTTAATGCATATTGCAATGCACATTTACCGAATGATGGTTCATTATTAATTGAATAAAAAATCAGGCAGCTTTTGTTACATCAATCTCCATATTTATTGTATTCTGATGGTAAAGGAAATATCTATGAAGATAAAAGTCTTTATGCAGTTGGCCGTGCAGGCTGGGACGCTTTTTCCATAGAGAAAGAAGATTGGATAGAATTACCTGAAGGCGGAAATTTATACGAGTTGCCGGAACGCAGAGGAATTGGTATTGATGTCAAAACCGGCGACATGCGTTTGTGCGAAAAAGGTTGGGCTGTTGCTGCATTTATTCCGCCTGCACATACAGGTTTATTTATCGCTGCTTACGAAAGTTTACCAAATGCGCCAACGCTCCCTTTGTTTTGTTACACTGCTGCGGGTTGGCTGAATAACAAATTTTATGTGCCTGCAGTAAGAATTGAAAACGATATTCGCCAGGAACATGCAGGTTACAATGAAGATAAAGTACAAAGCGGTGCTGCTTACTTATTAGAACATTACCCGCATAACCGTTTAGTAAATCACTTGATGAATAATTGCTGTTTAACGTATCATTGTCCGGCAGCAAGAAATTTATCTTTAGGCAGATGGGAATGTCCAATTCCAACTTCGCCTGCATGCAATGCAAATTGCATTGGCTGCATCTCTTTTCAACCAGAAGACGAAACAATTGTTTCAACACAAGACAGGTTAAGTTTTAAACCAACTGCGCAAGAAATTGCTGAGTTCACTGTTCCTCATTTATTGAATGCGCCATATCCTATTGTAAGCTTTGGGCAAGGCTGCGAAGGCGAACCATTATTGATGTGGGAAACGATAAAAGACTCGATCATTGAAATAAGAAAACATACTGACCGCGGCAGCATCAACATCAATACAAATGGTTCTAAACCTGCAGCAGTAAATGCTTTGTGCGAAGCAGGTTTAAACAGCATTCGTGTAAGCATGAACAGCGCGCAAAGCCATATTTATACTGCATATTATCGCCCGAATAACTATGTGTTTGAAGACCTTGTTGAAACATTGAAAACAGTAAGAAAATATAATGGCTGGACAAGCATAAATTATTTTGTTTTTCCTGGAATGACAGATACGGTTGAAGAATATGAAGCGCTGAGGAAATTGATTATCGAAACTGATTTATGCATGATACAATGGCGCAATTTTAATATTGATCCTGATTGGTATCTTGGAAAAATTGGTATAACTGAAACGGGCGAAATGCTCGGCGTAAAACAATTGATGGATTTATTAAAAGAAGAATTTCCGCATTTAAAATTTGGTTATTACAACCCGCCGATAGAAAGAATAAAAGGAAGTTTCGAAAACGATTTTGCGCACTTGCAATCATTCTAATTAACAGATAAAATTCTTATTATAAAAAAACCAATTCAAAAAAAATATATGCCGATCAACACTGCTTTGCTTGCAGAATTAAAACATGAATCAGTCAATACGCGTAAAATACTTGAACGTGTTCCATCTGACAAACTTGACTGGACGCCACACGAAAAATCTATGAAGATAGGCGAGCTTGCAAGTCACATTGCTGGTTTAACGGTTTGGGTAGAAAGAATAATGAAAGCTGATGAATTTAATTTTGGCACTGCCAATTTTAATATAACTGCACCAGCAACCTCAGAAGATATGTTAAACAAATTTGATGAAAAGCTTGCCAATGCAATAAAAGTTCTTGAGCTTTCTGATGATGAAAAGTTTAACGAAATGTGGACGGTTAAGTATGGCGAACAAGTGTTGTATCAATTGCCAAAAAAAGTTGCGTTAAGAAATTTTACATTTAATCATACTTATCATCATCGCGGCCAGTTAAGCGTTTACCTGCGTTTGTTAAACATTTCTGTACCAGGAATGTATGGGCCTTCCGGTGATGAAAAAATGTAATAATAAATTTCTCATTGCACTTCAATCGGTGCTGTCCATCTGAAGGAACCCCATTCCATTATAAGCGTTCCATGCTGTGTGTCACTTGGGGTAATAGAAATTGTAAATTCTTCTACTGGCGCGGGAAGTGTCTCAATGGTAAATTTTACTATACCCAAATTGTGTGAGCCATTATATTCAGTGCCCCATTGACCGGTCTGTTTGTTTATAATCAAGTCAACTCCGCTTGTATGTGGAATGGTCCACAAAGTATACGTTCCGGCCGGTACTTGCATGCCGGCGAGCCTTATAGGTGCTGATGTTGTAAAATGTGTCGCCGCATTTGCTCCAGTTCGCCATACACGATCGTACGGTAATACGTCGCCCAGCAACTTGCGACCCCGCATGAGCGGCCGGCCGTAATCAACTGAGAACATTGCATTGCCAATTTGTGCTTGCACCGTATCTCTCACGCTTAGCTGCTTCACAATGCCGGTCTTCGCTTCTAAAATTTCAAACCGGTCGGCGATACTTTTTATATCAGGTGGTGTGTTAAGACGGTTAACTTCCACCTTATACGTTGTATGCACGCCTGTATAGCTGAGCATGTGATAGTTTGAGTCAATCGTTGCTTCTCCTGTGCCAGACAGCCAATCGTGCGTAATTTCAGCCTTACCACCTTCAAGTAGTGTTACGCGGGCCCTTCCCAATGGAAAATTATCGAACTCCCGGTCAATATAAAACTGCCGCATTTGCACAGTGTTTCCGGCTTCAGACTTTGATGTTGCAGCATGCTTCAATGCTGCGGCAAAGTAAAGTTCATAAAGGCTATACATTTGCGGCACGTGCGCCATTATTATGGCACCACCTGTTGCAAAAGCACGATGCAGCGTGCCGGTGCTATCCGTTTTAGAAATATGCACAGAATCACTAGTAACATCGGCAATCACTTTGCGTTCACGCTGGTTTGAAGGTTCACTGGGAGTATGAATATCCATCACAAGGTGCCGGATACTGCCATCTGAATTGAGTTTAATTACAGTATGCCGTAGCTGCACACGTGGAAACCGGTCAACTTCATCGCTTGTTAGCGTGTTGCCTTGCCGGGTTATACTTTCAACGGAAATGGTATCACTGCCGAGTTGTGTAATAAAACCGTAGTGTTCAGCAGGTGGCGTATGGCCACAGGAAACCAGCAAAAGCACCGCACTACAAAGAAGAATTTTTAGCATAGATATATTTGATGTTCGTTTCTCAAATAATAAATTACCTCGTATCATGCCTAACAAATTTGACAGTTAATACTGCTCTTTTAAATGGTTTGTCAACGGTTTAAAATGCATGTTATATGTTGCTTACCAGATATGAATTCTATCTTTTTCCGGTAAATACATTTTATCGCCAGGCTGCACATTGAATGCTTCATAAAAATGTGGTGAATTCATCAGCGGGCCATTTACACGCCACATTGGAAGCGAGTGAGGATTATTGTTAGCCCAAAGGCGCATAAATTCATCTTTCATTTTTACACGCCATATTCGTGCAACAGAAATAAAGAATCGCTGGTCGGGTGTAAAGCCGCCAATCTTTGTTGTATCATGTCCTTCTTTCGTCATTTTAAAAGCATCATAAGCAACAGCAACGCCGCTTAGATCTGCGGTGTTTTCACCAACCGTCATTGCACCTTTAATATGCACAGTATCTAAAACAGTAAATGTGTTGTAGAGGTCAATTACCTGTTGCGTTTTTTCTTTGAACTTTTCATAATCATCTTTCGTCCACCAGTTTTCTACGTTACCATTCTTATCAAACTGCGCACCCTGATCATCAAAAGTATGCGTCATCTCATGGCCTATTACCATACCAATGCCGCCATAGTTAAGTGCATCATCAGCGTTGTTATCAAAATAAGGCGGTTGTAAAATTGCTGCAGGAAAAACGATTTCATTGGCTGAAGGATTATTATAAGCCGTAACCGTTGAAGGTGTAGTAAACCACTCTGTTTTATCAACAGGCTTATTCAATTTTGCCAGTTGAAATTGATAATTGTTAGAAGCCGCCGATAAAACGTTCTCAAAATATTTTCCTTTTACAATTGTTACGTTGCTGTAATCTCTCCACTTATCAGGATAGCCAATCTTCTTTGTGATGGCAAACAGTTTCTCTTTCGCTTTTTGTTTTGTGCTGTCGCTCATCCAATCAAGCTTATCTATTCTTACAGCAAACGCTTTTTGTAAATTATTTACCAAATCCAGCGCACGCTTTTTGGCATCTTCCGTAAAATATTTTTTCACGTACAATTGCCCAAGCGCTTCACCTAACGATTGATCAATTGTGTTTGCCATTATCTCACCACGCGATTTTTGCACAGCTTGTCCTGATAAAACCTTATTGAATTCAAATGCTGCATCAACAAAAGGTTTGCTCAGGTCATTTGCATAATTATTGATAGAATAAGCTTTCAAATAAATCTTCCATTCGCTTATTGGAATAGATTTTAAAACTGCATTTAATTTATCGTAATAAGCAGGTTGCGATACATCAAGAGAATCTGTTTTTGCACCAAGATCATTCAACGCGATTTCCCATCCAATATTGGGTTGTCGTTTTGCAAGATCAGCAACAGCCATCTTATTATAATTCGCATTTACATCGCGTAATTCAATATTTGTTTTGTGTGAAGAAGCGAGTTGTTTATCGATGTTATAAACAATGTCAGCATTTTTTGTTGCGATAGAAGTATCGCTGCCTGTAAGTTCAAATAAATTAGCAAGATATGTTTTGTAAGCTTGCTGAATAGCAGCGCTTGGCGCATCTGTTTTGAAATAATAATCTCGTTCGGGCAAATTAATTCCTGTTTGATAAACATGTGCGATATTGAGACTGCTGTTTTTATTATCTGCCCCAACATAAAAACCTAAAACAGAAGTATTGTACACCTTAGCTTCATCAGCAACAAACTTCATTAAAGAAGCAACATCGCTAATACTATCAATGCTTGCAAGTAACGGTTTGATAGGATCATAACCGCGATTGTTGATAGTATTCGTATCCATGCCCGAAGCATAAAAATCACCGAGTTTTTGTTCAATGCTTCCTGCTGCGTTATTGGCTTTCGAAACACTATCCAATATTCCCTGCAAACGTAATCGCTGCGGGTAATTCATAAACATATAAGCACCTACGCCCGCCTGTGAAGGAGGTATTTGAGCGGTATCATACCATTTATGATTTACGTACATAAAAAAATTGTCTCCGGGTTTGATAGAAGAATCGATTCCCTGTATATCGGCAACGTTTTTATCTGGTGCATTTGTGCATGCCACTAACGAGAGTAATGAAGCAAAAAGAAATAATGATCTTTTCATAAACAGATATTTTATAGAATTGAAATGATATCCAAATGGCTTTACATTTCTTACAAAAAATATTGATTTGATTTTTGTTTTGCCGGAAGTTAATTATTCTGTTTGTTTTTATTTTATTGTGTGATGATTGGTTATGATTGAATTATTAGTCCTTCATTAAACAAATAGCAAACTTCAACCTGAAACAAACAAAGAGGCGTTATAATTTATAACACCGAACGTTTAATGTGAGCAATGCAAATCAGTAAGAATATCTTTATCTTCAATCACATTTATTAAACCTTATTATGACATTTGAAGAATTAGTAAAAAATCATTCCGCTGATGTAATTGAAAAATTTATAACCGAAGTATTGAGTAAAGATCCGATTGAAATACGCTTTGATTTTTTAAAAGAAGATCAGTGGTCCATCATTACAACGCATCAATATGAAGAAGATAGAGAGATATCAGTGCGCCTGCATCTTAATGATTATTATGATTTGTATTTTGGTTACTACAATGATGAAGATGAGTTCATCGAAATTGTACATCCGCTAACAGAAGAAGAAAAAAAGATACTTCCCGTAAGATTGAAAAAAGTTATGAAAAAAGTATTGGATGATGAACAAGGCATGCGCATTCCAAATAATTTTCTTTCCAGGTAATTTCATTCTTCAAACGAATGCTGCCATATATTCTAGTGAGTATGTTCATGCGCTGAGAAAATTATAAAGCTCGCCAAAGTTATATGCTGCTGCTAAAGATATATTTTGAAAATAAACCACACAATCAGTTCAACTAAAAGCATAATTAAAAGAATAACAGAGAACTTGTTTTGTTGTTCTTTATATTTCCTGGTTGTTTTGCTGGAAGGTATTACACTATAACGTGGGAAAAAGAACCAATTTACTAATTTTTTATCACCAATATTTTTTATGAAAAGGATGGTTTTTGTTGCAGCCAATGCAATAATAACCGCTGTAATAAACAGGAATACGGGGATCATTTTTATACAATTTTTAAAATCTTTAGCGTCTAATATTAAAATTATATAACGTTTTTAAAGAGACAAGACTTATTGTCTTTAATGGATATTAAAATCTCTTATGCGGAAATATTTGCAGGATTTAGATACATCAATGGTAATTTTTAATTGCCACCTTAAATTTTTGGTTCCTGCTGACTAAGACAATGAAAGCTTCCTAAACCCCAGATAATATCTACCGAATTAATACCAACCACTTTTCTTGAAGGAAAAAATTGCTGAATTATTTCCAGTGCTTTTTCATCTTTCTCACATTTAAATACCGGAACAACAACAACATTATTTGCAATATAAAAATTAGCGTAAGAGGCGGGCAGTCGTTGATCTTCATACATAATTTCACCAGGCATTGGCAATTCAACAATATTTAATTGTTTGCCATTTAGCAAACGCATTGCTTTAAGTTGTTTCAAGTTATGCTGAAGCAATTCATAATTTGCGTCAGCTTTATTTTCTTCAATAACCGTTATTACCGTGTCTTCATTTACAAAGCGAACTGTGTCATCAATATGGCCATCGGTATCATCTCCAACGATGCCTTCATCAACCCAAAGTATTTGTTGAACGCCATAATATTCGCGTAAATAATTTTCTATTTTATGTTGATTTAATTGCGGGTTGCGGTTTGGGTTTAATAAACATGCCGTTGAAGTTATTAATGTTCCTTTTCCATTAAATTCAACCGAACCACCTTCCATAACTATGTTTGGATAAAACACTGGTAAATTAAAATGTTTTGCAATGCGTGTTGGAATTACATCATCCAAAGCATACGGAGGATATTTATTTCCCCATGCATTATAATCCCAATCAATAATTGCTTTTTGCTTTTTATCCGGATTGATTATAAAAGCCGGGCCGTGATCTCTGCACCATGCATCGTTTGTTGGATGAAAGAAAAATTCAACCTGCTGCATTTTTACATTTTCTTTTAATAAAACATGTTCAGCAAAAGTTTTCATTTCTTCATCGTTCACATTAATACAAACTCTTTCACCATCTGCAACAGCTTTTATAAATTGTGCATACGGTTTATATATGGTTTGAATTTTACCCGGCCACGATGCTTCTTTATGCGGCCAGCTTAGCCATGTTGCTTCATGCGGTGCAAATTCGGCGGGGAAGTGGAAGCCGAGTTGTTTTGGAGTCTGAGAGTCTGAAAGACCGTGAGACTGGAAGTCAGGAAGATTTGCAAATTGCATTATTAAGTAAGGGATTTTTTAAGTGCGTTAATCATTACTAATATTTCTTCACATGCTTTATATACTTTATCAAAATCTTCTTCATTTATTATATTTCGTCTTTGGCGAGATGAATGCAACTAACTACCTCAACGTCGGAACGTAAAGCAATACCAAGAAATCTTTTAAATTCAGGATTGGTTTGACCGGTAGAACCTTCAGCAATATTTAATGAAATAGAGTCAGCGGCGCGTTTTATTTGTGATGCAAGAATATAAATTTCTTCTTTGGGAAATTTTTTTGCAACATCATTTACAATAGCTTTTTGCCACACAATTAATTTTTCAAACTTAAAAGACATAAGAGTTATGTTTTTGCTTTCCAACTTTCGGACTTACTGTCTTCCCGACTAATTCTCTTCATCAATAAATCTTTTTGTTATCTGTTGATAAGAATCAATTCTGCGGTCACGCATAAATGGCCAATGCGTTCTATATTTATCTGTTTTTTCTGTATCAACGTCAGCAAGAAAAACATCTTCATTATCATGCGAAGCTTTATAAATTAAGTTGCCAAAAGGATTTGAAACAAATGATCCGCCCCAAAATTTCATTCTTCCATCCTGTTCCAAACCAACACGGTTTACACTTACAACATGCACACCATTTGCAACTGCATGGCTGCGCTGAATAGTTTGCCATGCATTATATTGTTCTTCGTTTGTTGCTGAATCCTGGTCTGTTGACCAACCGATAGCAGTTGGATAAAATAATATTTCTGCACCCATTAAAGAAGTAATTCTTGCGGCTTCAGGATACCACTGATCCCAACAAATCAGCACACCAATTTTTGCATATTTTGTATTAAAGATTTTATAGCCAAGATCACCCGGTGTAAAATAAAATTTCTCGTAATAATTCGGGTCATCAGGAATATGCATTTTGCGATATTTGCCCAAATAAGTTCCATCAGCATCAAGAACTGCAGTTGTGTTATGATAAATTCCCTGCGCTCTTTTTTCAAACAAAGACGCGATGATTACAACATTTAATTCTTTTGCAAGCTTGCCAAGTTTTTCAGTTGTTTCACCCGGAATTGCTTCTGCTAATTTAAAATTTTCGTAATCTTCTTCATCACAGAAATATAATGATGTAAACAATTCTTGTGTGCAAACTATTTGCGCACCTTTTGCCGCAGCTTCTTTAATACGTTCAATGGTTTTATCAAGATTTGCTTGTTTATCTGCCGAACAACTCATTTGAATTCCCGCAACTTTTACTATACTCATTCAAAAAATTTAGGCTGCAAAAATAACTAATCAATTAATGAATATTATAAAGCGGCTTAACTTTACAATATAATCTACATTTTATGAAAAGACATTTGTTCCTGATCGTTTTAATAGCTTTACTGTTTACATCTGCAAAAGCATTTTCAAATGATATTTATGAAATAACGGTGTATCATTTTAAAGATGCACAGCAGGAAATTACATTAGATACTTATTTGCAAACAGCGTTATTGCCTGCCTTGCACAGAAAAGATAAAAAGAACATTGGCGTTTTCAAGCCAATCGCCAACGATACATCAGCAGATAAAATAATTTATGTAATTGTTCCTTTCAAATCTTTTGATGAAATACAGGCATTGCAAAAATCGCTTGATGCAGATGCGACTTATACAGAAGCCGGGAAGGCATACTTAACAGCTTCGTATCAAAACCCGCCTTATGTAAGGATGGAAAAAATTATTTTAAAAGCATTTGCAACATTGCCAACTATGAATTTACCAAGGCTGAGCGGCAATAAAAAAGATCATGTATATGAATTGCGCAGTTATGAAAGTCCTACTGAAAATTATCACATCAATAAAGTAAAAATGTTTAATTCGGGAGAGATAAACATCTTTTCAAAAATAAATGCAAATGCAGTTTTTTATGCAGACGTTTTAGTTGGAAGCCACATGCCCAACCTTATGTATTTAACCTGTTATGAAAATATGGTTGATCGCGATGCACACTAGAAAAGTTTTGGCGATGATGCTGATACTAAAAAGATGTTTGCTATAGATGAATACAAGAATAATGTTTCGAAAGCAGATATTATTTTAATGCACGCTGCTTCGTATTCAGATTATTAAAATAAAAAAACCTAACAGGGTTTGGAAAACCTGTTAGGTTTAAAGAATTTAATTTGGTCGAATTACATCACCATAAAATTAAAACCAACATTGCCCCAGGCAAGTGTAACTTTACCATCTTTACCAACCCAGAAAGTCATTTTTTCGCTTGGCGATGAAGGCGGCATATTTTTAACATCAACGCGCAAAACGTCTTTTGATTTATCATATTTAAATGCGCCCCATTGATCCCAAGTTTTATTAAAAATAATTGTCCATGTATCACCATGCCAAATAGTAAACAAACCATACTTGCCTGCTTTTAAAGATTTGCCATCAATTGTAACATCTTTATTCACTTCGAAAACAGTGGCTTCATTAGCGCCGGTGCGCCACACTGAATCTTTATGTGGTTCTACGCCGGTTCCAATTTCCCTGCCTTTAACTGAAGGCTGGCTGTAATCGATTTTAATATCAACACCACTTGTTGTTGTGGCAGATGCCATTGCCGGCGGACTTGGACGTTTCGATTTATCTTCCGGTTTTTTAGAATCGTGCTGAGCATTCGCATTAACGCTCATTAATAGTATGCCCGAGAAAAGAGCAAGCGATAAGAATTTTTTCATATTTATTTTTTATGTTGAGGTTAATAGCAAAAATTAAGCAAGAAATTTATAATATGAATAAAATAAGCATAATGTTTTTCCAAAAGTTAAGCAACACTTCTATTTGCGCATCTATGGCTTAGAACTTTTAATGAAATCTTTAAATTACAAAAACCAATCTTTCCGAAATTAAATTTGTCAACCTAATCCTCACCTTAAACTCTTGGTACAAGAATTGACTTTAAAAATGAAACTAATTTATATGCCTCAAAAAGATGAAATGAATACGCTTAGCCAGATCATGAATAAGTTTACCGTAAAAGGTTATGACAATGAATTCAGGTTGACCGCAGATGGCTTTACGTTTAAAGACAAAAGCTATAAAGCTGAAGATTTAACTATTGTGAAAACTTATCGTTTTGAAGGTGCTTCAGATCCCTCAGATATGTCGATACTTTACCTTATAAAAGCTAATGATGGATTTATTGGTTACAGCCTTGATGCGTACGGCGTTTACAGTAATCATGATGATGAAGAAGGTTATGATAACTTTATCAGGGCAATTCCTGTAAAAGATAATGATGAACAATTATTGTTTGAACTATAGTTAATACCGTTTAAAATACTGAACATCTTTTTCATGTTTTTTTGCTGCTTCCAACGTATCGAAAGTTCCTAAGTTTCTGCGTTTATTGGTTTTAGGATTTTTCTTTTTTGAATAGAGGCGATATTCACCTGATTTTAATTTGCGTATCATACAATATCTTTTTAAAAAAATGCAAGTGTTATGCCATATATAAAAAACAGTTGGCGATGAAATCTACAATTATAATTGGCGGTGGCGCTGCTGGTTTAATGGCTGCTTATGAATTATCAAAACGTAAAAATCACGTAATAATTCTTGAAGCAAAAAATCGTTTAGGCGGAAGGATTTTTACAATAAATGACAATAATTTTTCGCAACCAATTGAAGCCGGCGCTGAATTTATTCATGGCGACTTGCCGGTTACACTTTCATTGCTGAAGGAAGCTGGAATAGCTTATCATGCTATTGCTGGAAAAATGTTTCAGTTAGAAGCCGGAAAAGTTCATCTGCAAAAAAACAGGGATGCGCATTGGAATAAATTAATAAAGCAAATGCAGCAACTGGAAACTGATATGGCGCTGGATGATTTTTTAAACACATTTTTTAAAGATGATAAATATGCTGAACTGCGCGAATCTGTAAAAAATTTTGCTGGTGGTTTTGATTTGGCTGATGCTTCAAAGGCAAGTGTAAAATCTTTATCGAGAGAATGGAATAACGAGATGGAACAGCAATACAGAATTGATGGCGGCTATATACAAATAATTAATTATTTAGAAACTGAATGCAGAAAAAATGGTTGTGTTATCCATACAAATTGTTGCGTAAAAAAAATAAACTGGAAAAAAGATGAAGTGAATATTAATACAATGTGCAGCAGGTTTTTTAAAAGCAGTAAAATTATAATTACAGTTCCGGTAAGCGTGTTACAGGCAAAAGATGATAATGAAAATTATATTGAATTTGCTCCGGCAATACCGCAACACAATAATGCTGCAAAAAATATTGGTTTTGGAATTGTTATAAAAATACTTCTTGAATTCAGCGAAGCATTCTGGAATCAACAATCAAAAAATATTGGGTTTATACTTACATCAGAAGAAATACCAACATGGTGGACGCAACTGCCTGCAGATAATTCGATTTTAACCGGTTGGGTTGGTGGAGAAAAGGCAGTGGTATTAAAAGACAAAACAGATGAAGAAATTCTCGAAATTGCTATGCAATCTTTGTCGAATGCCTTTGCAATAAATAAAGAAGATTTACAATTGAAATTAAAAGCCAGCAGTGTTTACAATTGGTATAAAGAACCTGATATTAATGGCGGTTATTCTTACAATACATTACAAAGTGTTGAAGCAAAAAAGGTATTACACGAGCCTGTTGACGATACTATATTTTTTTCAGGCGAAGCATTGTTTGATGGAACACCTGTCGGCACAGTTGAAGCAGCATTAGACAGCGGAAAAAAAGCAGCTTTAAAAGTTTTAGCAACTGTGAATTAACGGCACAGAATTTTCTTAAATTTATATATGGACAAATCAAAAACGAATAATAAAGATCAGCAACAAAAAGATTCTTTAAATAATGAGGAGTTATTTAAAAAGAAAATAATTGAACAGGATGAAATTGAATCTGATGGTTCTGCCAGTGCATTTGATGAAACAGAAAGTGTGAACGAAGATAATTTTGATGACCTCTCCGAAAAATGATTTTATGAAAAATAATAACGATAAAGCTTCATCTGAAAAAGAAAATAAAAAAGTGGTAACTGATAAGCAATTTAAAGATAATGAAGTGCGTGAAGGCAAACCAGACAATTCAATTAACGATGAAGCGAATGATAAATCAGCTTATCCTTATAAAAGTGATGAAGACAATCAATACAAAACCCAACCCGAATTTATTGACCGCGATAGTGATTCAAAAGATAAAAGCTAAAGTGGATTAAATATTTTTCGCCATAAGCAATAACTTAATACATATAACTCTTTTAAGAAATTACTGCGGGTTATTTTAAAATGATGTTCGTTAATTTGCTGTTCTTAAATATGTATAATGGCGAAACTTTCAGGTAATATTTTAATTATTGATGATGAACGATCAATAAGAAAAACATTGAACGAAATTCTTTCTTATGAAGGGTTCAAAATAGATGAAGCAACAGATGGTGAAGAAGGACTAAAAATGTTTTCAGATAAAACGTATGACGTTGTTTTATGTGATATAAAAATGCCCAAACTTGACGGCATTGAATTTCTTGTAAAAGCAGGTGAATTAAATGGTGACGTTCCCGTAATTATGATAAGCGGACACGGCACTATTGAAACTGCTGTTGACGCAGTTAAAAAAGGTGCGTATGATTATGTAGCAAAACCGCCCGATTTAAATCGTTTACTAATAACAATTCGTAATGCACTTGATAAAAATTCTCTTAGTACAGAAACAAAAACGCTAAGAAAAAAAATTAATCGCGTTGAAGAGATGATTGGTGAAAGTGATGCGATGAAAAAAATAAAAGAAACAATTGAAAAAGTTGCACCAACTGACGCTCGTGTTTTAATTACCGGTGAAAACGGTGTAGGAAAAGAATTGGTAGCAAGATGGCTTCACACAAAAAGCAAACGTGCAGAACAAACTTTGGTAGAAGTAAACTGCGCTGCAATACCATCTGAATTAATAGAAAGCGAATTATTTGGGCACGAAAAGGGCTCTTTTACATCAGCCATAAAACAACGCATTGGAAAGTTTGAATTAGCCAACGCAGGCACTTTATTTTTAGATGAAGTAGGCGACATGAGTTTGCCCGCACAGGCAAAAGTTTTACGGGCTTTACAGGAAGGAAAAATTACAAGAGTTGGTGGTGATAAAGAAATTAATGTAGATGTGCGTGTAATAGCTGCAACCAATAAAAATCTATTAAAAGAAGTTGAGGAAAAGAATTTTCGGATAGATTTATATCATCGGTTAAATGTTATTCTTATTCATGTGCCATCATTGAATGAAAGAAAAGAAGATGTGCCTTTATTAATAGATAGATTTCTTGGAGATATTGCCGAAGATTACGGTCAGGCAAAGAAAGAAATTGATAAAAAAGCTGTTGACGCTTTGCAAAGGCATAACTGGTCTGGTAATATTCGTGAACTCCGCAATGTGGTTGAAAGATTAGTGATTTTATCAGGCAAAATAATTACAGAAAGTGACGTTACAAGTCATGTATTAATATAAGCTTGTATGAACAAGCAAAAAACAGTTATTATAATTGTTGGGCCAACTGCATCAGGTAAAACGAGCTTGTCTTTAGAACTTGCTGCTCATTTTAATACATCTATTATATCTGCCGATTCAAGACAATGTTTTAAAGAATTAAATATTGGCGTTGCCAAACCTTCTGCTAAAGAGTTAGATTCTGTTAAGCATTATTTTATTAATTCACATTCAATACAGGAAAATGTTGATGCGCATGTTTTTGAAAAATATTCATTACAAGCTGCAGATGAAATTTTTACTAAAAATGATATAGCAATTATGGTAGGCGGAACCGGCATGTATATAAAAGCTTTTTGTGAGGGGCTTGATGAAATGCCGGAAACAAACTTTGAAATAAGAAAAGAAATAGTAAAGAATTACAAAGAAAAAGGATTGTTATGGCTTCAATCTGAAGTTGAAGAAAAAGATCCATTGTTTTGGCAGAAGGCAGAACAAAAAAACCCACAACGTTTAATGCGTGCGTTGGAAATAGTAAGCAACACTGGAGTGTCTATTACAGAACTGAGGAAAAATAATAAAGCAGTACGGCCATTTAATGTAATAAAAATCGGTATTGATTTGTCCCGGCACCAATTACATATAAATATTGAAAATCGGGTTGACGAAATGTTTAAAAATGGATTGCTTGAAGAAGTAAAATCATTGCAACCTTTTGAATTATTAAATGCACTTCAAACAGTTGGGTACAAAGAAATCTTTAACTATCTGCATAATAAATTGACTATCACTGATACTATTTCCCAAATCAAAATACATACACGACAATATGCCAAACGACAGCAAACGTGGTTTAAAAAAGATAAATCTCTTCACTGGATGTCATTTGAGAGCGTTAAAGATTTTCTTGCCAAAGAGATGTAAGATTTTCTGATGTGCATGCAATTCTAAAGTGTGAAGTTTATATAAACACCTGAATGTGTTTAATTTACACAATATATAGTGTAAAACGTACACATTAAATTTTTTTTCTACTTTTTTTTGGCTGAATGCAATGAATTGTTAATTTTAGCTGTCCTATATTATTATTTATCACCTCTTAACATTTCTTATGAGACAAAAAATCGATTGCATTTTTGTGCGTTTATGCGCACCGTTAATTTTGTTCTTGGTCTTAAGTTTTTCTGCCTCAGCACAACATACGGTAACAGGAAAGGTTACCAGTGCTAAGGATGGTTCACCTGTTGGTTTTGCTACAATTACAGTAAAAGGTACTAAAGTGGCTACTGTAACGGAGGCTGATGGAAGTTTTACAATTAATGTACCGGCAGGCAGCGGTACGCTGGTAGTATCCTCTGTGGGATATGCTATTACTGAAGCAAATGCAACTTCCGGCATTGTAAATGTTACATTAAGTGAAAACACATCATCTCTTGATGAAATTGTGGTTACAGGTTACACTGCACAAAAGAAAAAGGATCTCACAGGTTCAGTAGCAGTGGTGAATGTTTCAAATCTTAAATCAGTTCCTTCCGGTACAACTGAATCCTTGTTACAAGGTCAAGCGTCAGGTGTTACCGTAATAAACTCTGGTAACCCGGGCGGTGGAAGCAGTGTTTATATTAGAGGAATAACCTCTGTTGGTAATGTTAATCCATTGGTGATAATTGATGGAACACCAGGTAGCCTTCATGATCTGAACGTTAATGACATTGAATCTATCCAGGTTCTAAAAGATGCCGGTGCTGCTTCCATTTATGGGGTACGTGGCTCCAATGGAGTTGTTATTGTTACAACAAAAAAAGGAAAACAAGGTTCTGCACGAGTAACCTATGATGGTTTTGTGGGAACCCAAAGACCTTTGAAGGATGGGTTTAATCTTGCCAATACCCAGGAAACAGCAAATGCTTACGTTAAGCAATACGAGAATGACGGCATAGCCGATGGCAACAAGCAATTTAAACAAGCTGCTGATGGAACTGGAATTATTCCGGATTATATAACACCAACTGCAGCAATGGAAGGTGATCCAAATACAGATCCTTCTACTTATGCTTTGTATTCAAACCCTATCACGAAAGCAAATAAGGTTGGCACAGACTGGTTTCATGAAATATTTAAACCTGCTCTGTTTCAAAGCCATACTGTTTCAGCCAGTGGCGGAAATGATAAATCAAGCTATTATTTTTCTACAAGTTATCTTGATCAGCAGGGTACCTTGGTTAATACCTATTTAAAGCGCTATTCTGCCCGTATTAATACAACATTTAATGTAAAGGATCATATACGGATTGGTGAAAATGCGTATGTTTTTTATAAACAAAACCCAGGGTTTACGAATCAAAATGAAGGCAATGCCATTTCAATGAGTTATCGTGAAGACCCGGTTATACCTATACACGATATAGCAGGAAATTATGCAGGGACAATTTCGCAGGGATTAGGTAATGCTCAAAACCCTGTGGCTATAGTAGAACGTACTGCCAACAATAAAAGCAACGACTGGCAGGTAAATGGAAATGTTTTTGCTGAAGTTGACCTTCCATTTCATTTAACAGCACGTACCAGCTTTGGAGGAAACTTCGATAACTATTATTACTACTATTTTAATTACACGGCTTACGAAAATGCTGAAAACAATACAAATGCAAATTCATTTCATGAAGCATCAGGGTATAACAGCAGTTGGACATGGACGAATACTTTAAATTTTAGCGATGCTTTTGGAAAGCATAATGTAAAAGCACTAATTGGTTCTGAAGCAATATCAAATTATGGCAGGTTTATACAGGCCGATCGCAGTAATTATTTTCTAACAAATCCTTCTAATTTAACTGTTGACCCAAGTTTATGGACAATTAATTTTGGTTCTCCATCTACTCAGACAAATAATAGTAATGGAGCACCTTACCAAAGCTCTTTGTATTCGCTGTTTGCACGTGTTGATTATAATTATAACGATAAATATCTTATAAGTGGAACGGTGCGTAGAGATGGTTCATCTAATTTTTCTCCCGGGCAGCAATTTGGAGTTTTCCCGGCTGTAACTGCAGGATGGAGAATTTCACAGGAAGACTTCATGAAAGATATCACATGGATTGATGATTTAAAAATTCGTGGTGGCTGGGGAAAGCTTGGTTCTATCAGCAACATTCCATCAACCAACGCTTATAACCTGTACAACCAGAATGCAGATAATTCATACTATGATATAAATGGTACTAATAATACTGCTGTTCTTGGAGTTTATGCAAGCCAATATGGATTTCCAGCAACTACATGGGAAAAGGATAAGCTTACAAACATTGGCTTAGATGCCACCATGTTTAAAAGAAAACTTGATATATCTGTAGATTATTATGAAAAGTCAATAACTGATCTGCTATTTCAACTTTCATTACCGGGTGCAGCAGGAGGTGGAACACCTCCATATATTAACCTGGGTGATATCAAAAACAAAGGTATAGACGCATCTGCAACACTTCATTCTAATATCGGTAAAGATTTTAAATTAGACGTTACCGGCACCTTCACCTCTTATGATAATAAGGTTGTAGGTCTTCCATTTAAATATGTAGATGAAGGAAGTTCCGGAAGTGGCCGTTTAGGCGCATTTTCAAGATTGCAGGTAGGTGAACCAGTTGGTGAGTTTTTTGGTTACCAGGTTGTTGGCATATTTAAAGATGCTGACCAGGTGAAAGGGGCGGCTATACAGGATGGCGCTGCACCAGGAAGGCTTATGTATAAGGATGTTGATGGTAATGATACTATTAATGCAAACGACAGAACTTTCTATGGTAACCCAAATCCTAAATTTACTTATGGATTAACATTAGCCGCAAGCTATAAGAACTTTGACCTATCACTATTCCTTTATGGCTCACAGGGAAATAAGGTTATTAATTATGTACGTTTCTGGACAGATTTCCCCCAAGTGTTTGATGGTGCTGTAAGTAAAGATGCAGTGTATAATTCATGGACACCGCAAAATACAAATGCCAAGGTTCCTCAATTATCAAGAAACGCAAGCTTTAGTACCACCGGTAGTGGAGCAAATTCCTATTTTATGGAAGATGGATCTTATTTGAGATGTAAATCAATAATTCTTGGTTACACCGTTCCGGCAAATCCGTTAAAGAGAATTGGAGTGGATAGGTTTAGAATATATATACAGGCTGCTAACTTGTTTACAATCACAAAATATACAGGTTTAGATCCTGAATTGCAGGCATCAGATTTAAATAATAATACCAATTTCGGAATTGATTTTGGTAATTATCCTGCAAATCAAAAAACCTATACTGTAGGTATAAATCTTTCATTTTAACGATCTCAAAAAAATTAAATATGAAAAAATATAAAATAATTTTTCCGATCTGCATTGCCTTGATTGGGCTGCTGTATGCATGTAGCAAAGATTTTTTAAGCAAACCGCCCCTCGGCGCTTTAAACCCAGGCGTACTTGCTTCTAAGGCCGGTGTGAATGATCTTTTAATTGGTGCCTATTCTTTATTGGATGGGGAAGGCAGTGTTACTGTAGGTGCAAACTGGGGATGCGCTATTTCAAACTGGTCATTCGGCAGTGTTGCTGCAGATGATTCTTATAAAGGGTCAGTTCCTACTGATCAGTTTAATGAAGGTGCAGGCCCAATTTCTCTTTGGACTGTTGATGGTTCTAACGGTTACACGCCTCAAAAATGGAATGCTAACTACGATGGTATTCAGCGTGCAAATGATGTGATTAGAACAATACCATTGGCAACTGATATTTCTGATGCTGAAGCAACAGAACTTACAGCAGAGGCGAGGTTTCTAAGAGGTGTTTATCATTTTGAATTAAAAAAGGTGTTCAAAAATGTGCCTTATGTAAGTGATTCTATTACTGCAGGTGCTGGTAATTATAATGTTACAAACATAGATGCCAGCGGCAACTATGTTGATATATGGCCAGATATTGAAGCGGACTTCCAGTTTGCGGTTGACAATTTACCAGAAACACAACCTGATAAAGGAAGAGCAAATTCATGGGCAGCAAAAGCGTTTTTGGCTAAATGCTATATGTATCAACTTGACTATGCCAAAGCAAAACCACTACTGGATGATGTTATCACTAACGGCAAAACAGCAAGCGGGCAGAAATATGCTTTAGATGCTAATTTTGAGGATAATTTTAATGCTGCTACTGATAACAGTCCTGAATCAGTTTTTGCTTGTCAAATGTCTGTAAATGATGGAGCGGCTACAGGTAATGGTAATTATGGTGAAAGCTTAAATTTTCCTAACTCAGGTGGCCCGGGTGGTTGTTGCGGTTTTAATAATCCATCCCAAAGTTTAGCTAACGCCTACAAAACAGGTGCTGATGGTTTGCCTCTTTTTGACACATATAATAATAATCCTTCAGTAAGTACTCCAACAGCACCTTATACAGGAACTTTAGATCCAAGAATTGATTGGACGATGGGCAGGAAAGGAGTTCCATATTTTGATTGGGGTCCGCATCCTGGAGATGCATGGATCAGAGATCCATCAACTAATGGACATTTTAGCCCTAAAAAGAATATTTATGCTAAAAGCCAGCAAGGTGTATTTTCTTCCACCAATACTAATTTCTGGGCACCCACTCAAATAGATGCCAATAATTACAATATTATCCGTTTTGCAGATGTGATTTTATGGGATGCTGAATGCGAAGCCCAAATAGGCAGCCTGCCAAAAGCTCAAGATTATGTAAATATGGTTAGAAACAGGGCTGCTAATCCTGCAGGATTCGTATATGCAGGTGGCGGAGTCTATGATGCAGGTAAAGGTCAATATTCTCCTCAAACAACACCAGCTGATAAGTATTTAATTAAGCCTTATCCTGCTGGATATTTTTCTTCGCTTGCAATTGCTATGAAAGCAATTCAATTTGAAAGAAGACTAGAATTGGCTATGGAAGGGCAACGCTTTTTCGATTTATCACGTTGGGATAATGGTACAGGTTCTATGGCTGATATAATAAATACCTATATAGCGATTGAGACAAACAGACCAACTTTATACTCTGTTAATCCAGGTACACATTTTACAAAAGGTAAAAATGAAATTTTCCCATTACCTCAAGGGCAGATTGATATAGAAAACCAAAGTGGTACGCAAAACTTAAAGCAGAATCCTAATTATCAATAAATAGAATTTTTTTTAAGTAAAAAGGTAGAGCTATTTTAGCTCTGCCTTTTTTTATTCTTTCATTTAAATTTCACTGAAGGCCGCTTTGCAATTGAAATCTTATATATTTTTATTTTTTTCGTTTCTACTGTATATTTCATGCAATAAAGAACAAACCTTATTTCAACCAATATCTTCATCACGTTCAGGAATTAATTTCAACAATAAAATAGTTGAAAACGATTCCATCAACCCACTTGATTTAGAGAATATGTATAACGGCGGCGGAGTTGGTGTTGGCGATTTTAATAACGATGGTTTGCAGGATCTTTTTTTTACAGGCAACCTTGTTTCAAACAAATTATATCTTAATAAAGGCAATTTTAAGTTTGATGATATAACGAATGAAGCTGGCTTAACAACAGACGATAAATGGTCACGTGGTGTTGCCGTAGTTGATATTAATAATGATGGCTGGCTGGATATATATGTTTCTGAAACTTTAAAAAAAGATCCGCTACAACGCACCAACCTTTTATACATAAATCGAGGGCTTGATAAAAACGGAATTCCGCATTTTAAAGAAATGGCTAAAGAATATGGGTTAGCTGATACAAGTGAATCAACACAAGCTGCTTTTTTTGATTATGATAATGATGGAGACCTCGATGTTTATATTGCCGTAAATGTGATAAACAAGAACTTGTTTACTGATATGTTCCGGCCTGTTTTAAAAAATGGTCAAAACCCAAGCACTGGTAAACTGTATCGCAACGACTGGAGTAATACGCTTCATCATCCTGTATTCACTGATGTTTCAAAACAAGCAGGCATTCAAACAGAAGGTTATGCGCATGCTGTGAATATTTGTGATATTAATAATGATGGTTGGAAAGACATCTATATTTCAAACGATTTTATTACGAATGATCTTTTATGGATAAATAATCATGATGGCACATTTACAGAAGAATTGAATAAATATTTTAAACATACTTCTGCCAATGCAATGGGAACTGATATTACTGATATAAATAATGATGGCCTTCCCGACGTTATTTCTTTAGATATGGATCCGCAGGATAATTACCGCAAGAAAATGATGTTGAATGCAAACAGTTATCAGCGTTATTTAAACAGCGATTTGTTTGGTTACACGTATCAATATGTAAGAAACACTTTGCAATTAAATAGTGGAAACACTGTTTCTGAAAATGATTCAGTTGCTCACCCTGTTTTTAGTGATATAAGTTTTTATGCAGGTATCGCGCAAACAGACTGGAGCTGGACACCCGTTGTTGGTGATTTTGATAATGATGGTTACAAAGACATTATTATTACAAATGGTTATCCTAAAGATGTTACTGATCATGATTTTATTTCTTACAGAAACCAGTCGCAATATATTGCCGGCAAACAGCAATTGCTTGATGTAATTCCACAGGTAAAGTTGCATAACTATGCTTATCATAATAATGGGGATTTAACTTTTACAGATGAAACAAAAAACTGGGGAATGGAAACGCCAACGTTTTCAAACGGTGCTGTATATGTTGATTTAGATAATGACGGCGATCTTGATCTTGTTGTAAATAATATTAATGATGCAGCCTCTGTGTATCAAAATACTTCACGAGAAAAAAATAAAAACAACACGCATTATCTTAATATAAAATTTGCAGGTGATTCAGAAAATATAAATGGCTTTGGCGCCTTTGCCGATATTTATTATAGCAATGGCAAACACCAATTTTGGGAAAACACACCTTATCGAGGTTATCTTTCAACTATACAGGATGTTGCGCATTTTGGTTTGGATACAACATCAGTAATTGATTCAATAATTATACGCTGGCCAAATCTTAAAAAGCAATTCATTCAAAATATAAAAGCTGACCAAACACTTATTGTAAATATTAAAAATGCTTTGCTGCCTTATAATTTCAATACAAATAAAATTGATAAAGCGGCATTGTTTTGTAATGTTACTGATTCTGTAAACATTCATTACATACAAAAAGATAAAGACTTTATTGACTTCAACATACAAAAATTGTTGCCACATAAATTCTCGGAATTTGGGCCTGGCATGGCAGCTGGTGATATTAATGGAGATGGATTAGATGATATAATTACTGGCGGATCATTTTTTTATAGTGGGCAAACATTTCTTCAACAAAATAACGGCACATTTACACAAAAAAATTTAGAAACATTAAAAGATTCACTTAGCAAAAATGCAGAAGATGAAGGAATGCTTTTGTTTGATGCAGATGGTGATGATGATGTTGATTTGTATATTTCAAGCGGAGGATACGAAGCGGATCACGATGCACCAAATTACCAGGATCGTTTATACATAAATGATGGCAAAGGAAATTTTACTTTAGATTCAATGGCTTTGCCTCAAAACTTTACCAGCAAATTTTGTGTACGTGCTGTTGATTATGATAAAGATGGTGATCTTGATTTGTTTGTTGCAGGCAGGGTTGATCCATGGAATTATCCTAAACCTGTTTCAAGTTTAATTCTGCGTAACGATACAAAAAATGGAATTGTAAAATTTACAGATGTAACAAAAACTGTTTCACCATCATTACTGAATATTGGCCTTGTTTGCGATGCAGTTTTTTCAGATTTTAATAATGATGGCTGGCCTGATTTAATACTCGCAGGTGAATGGATGCCGATAACTTTTTTAGAAAATAACAAAGGCGTTTTTAGAAATGTAACATCAACTACAGGTGTTGCCAACCAAATTGGTTGGTGGAACACAATTACGGCAGGCGATTTTGATAATGACGGTGATATAGATTATATAGTTGGCAATGCAGGTTTAAATACATTCTATAAGGCAAGCGATAAATATCCTGTTTCTATATATGCGAAAGATTTTAATGATGATGGAAGTTATGATGCCATCACATCTGTTTATATTCCTGATAATAATCATGATGAAAAAATAAAAGAGTTTCCTGTTTCATCAAGAGATGAATTGATAAAACAGATGATAATGATGCGGAGAAAATATGAAGATTATAAATCTTATGCAACTGCGCCAATGGATTCTGTACTCACTGCAGATGACCGTAAAGACGCCATCATTTATCATGCGAAAGATCTTGCTTCGTGCTATTTAAGAAATGATGCAAACGGAAAATTTACTTTGCAAAAATTACCTGTGCAGGCACAACTTTCTATGTTATGCGGAATGGCTGTTTCAGATTTTGATGGCGATGGCAATTTAGATGTTGTAATAAATGGCAACGATTATGGAACTGAGGTTGGCACAGGAAGATATGATGCATTAAATGGCTTAATGCTAAAAGGTGATGGCAAAGGGAATTTTATTCCTTTATCAATTATGCAAAGCGGAATTTTTATTCCTGGAAATGGAAAATCTTTAGTGCAATTGCGAAATGGTAAAAACGAATGTATGCTTGCAGCCAGTGAAAACCGAGGGCCGCTTCGTGTCTTCAAATTAAAAGAAAATAATAATTGCATTCCCGTAAAACCAGATGACGAATATGCAATAATTGAATTAAGAAATGGCAAGAAACGTCGCCAGGAATTTTATTATGGTATATCTTATCTCTCACAATCATCAAGATTTTTAAATATTTCTGCAAGTATAAAATCAGTACAAATTTTTAACAGCAAAAATCAAAGCCGCACTATAAATTTTTAATGTACATGCGAAGTAAAAAGCAATTTTTTTGTTTGTTCTGCTTTGTTTTTTTTGCATGCACCAATAATCAGAACCCTTATACAAATACTTTGGGCATTGAACCTTCGGTTATTGCACAAATAGATACAGCACATTATACTTTAATAAAATGGCAGGATTCCGTATTTAATTTTGGCACATTAAAAGTGAATGATTCCGTTCATCTGAAATATATTTTTCAGAACGTTGGTAAAACACCATTATTTATTACACAAGCACGACCATCATGCGGTTGCACAGTTACAAACTTTTCCAAAGAACCAATTATGCCTGGTAAATCTGGCGTTATCACAGCAACTATGCAAAGTGGTTTTCATACAGGTGAAATAAATAAAACAATTTTTGTAAAGAGTAATACTAAAAATCATACAAACAGCATCTTAATAATAAGAGGCGTAATTCTTCCTG
>JBDUBY010000266.1:0-9891 GCA_040003735.1 Parafilimonas sp. | reverse complement strand
AATGCCGCCCTGTCACGGCGGAGGTCGCGGGTTCGAGTCCCGTCCGGTCCGCTTTTTAAAGGATTACATGTTTGTAATCCTTTTTTATTTTTACCTCTCTTTACTTTTAGTATGCTGATTTTCAATCTTTTGCAACACTTTTAATTTTAAAAGCTTTTTATCTTTATTTACATTGATAAATTTTTAATCGACTAAAAAATCGACCAAATTATGGCGTTTCCTATTAAACCAATTTGCAGTGTCAAGAAGACACACAGTGATGGAACAGCAACGATCTTCCTTCAGTATTGTTTTAGTGCTAGCAATAGAACATTACTAAACACAGAGATACGCATTCCTCCAATCTACTGGAACACTAAACAGCTTTGTGTTTCAAATAAACTTCCTATGACTTATGGCAGTAGTCAAAAAATGAATGAAGAATTAGTCAAGCTTATGTGCATCGCTGAAGACCTTGTTAGTTTCGCTGCGAATAACCGAATCGCAGACAAAGGAAATTTTGTTAAGAAATCCTTTTGCTCAGATATAGATATTTCAGCTTTAAAAGATATTAAAGCCAGGACCATAACATTAAACCTCACTGAACAAAAAGTAACCTAAACATATACTTTCAATTAGATGATTATATAAAGTCAAAAGAAATGAAAGTGAGCAAAGCAACGCTTTGTGTTTATAGAAATATCAGGGCGCATCTTGAGGCTTTCAAAAAATATAGAAAAACGAAAATTACTTTTGATGATTTAGATTTCTCCTTTTATGAAGCTTTTGTTTCTTATCTAACTTTTGAGCACATCCATCTGCGGCGAAAAAATCAGCTTGTGGGATTAAAGCTGAATACAATAGGCAAAACAATTAAACATTTTAGCATCTTTATTAAAGACCGTGTAAAAAGAAAAATTATACCGTCTAATGATCTAAGTGATTTTAAAATTCCGGAGAAAGAAAGTGATGCTATTTATCTTACTCACCAGGAAATAGCAAGTATCTACCAGGCAGACTTGACAGCATATCCGTAGCTTATTGAATACAGAGATCTATTCGTATTCGGCTGCCTTTTACAAGTATATTAGAATCACACCGGAGGAAGCAGCAAATAAAATTAAAGAATTATGGCAATCCAGGAATGGCATGAAACTTATGCACGGCGGTATAAATTGAGTTATTGAAAATTATAATAAAATAGTCATCGGGATGCTCTATACATTTAATAGGGTGATGACAGAAACCAAAGACTATCTTTATTAGAAGTTAAAGAATCCATTCAACTAAGCTGTATATCACTTATTCAGCCGTTGATAGCAGAAGTGTGGCATTTTCCAATTTTTCTTCAATACTTAACCTGATAATCATTTAAATTTATAGTGATTTTGTATTCCTTACTTACAATACACCGACTAACAAATTAATAATTAAACCTTCAAACAACATGCGCCATGAATCAATTGTACAAATCAACTATTTTAAAAACTTTAGTTATTATTATTTCGATATTTACATTTTTTGTTGGCAATACTTCTGCACAAACATTACAATTGGTAAAAGATATTAATAATGATGGCAGCCTCAGCAGTTCTTATCCTTTCGATTTTAATATCATAAATGGAAAACTTTTTTTTCTTGCCAATGGCAATGGTGGTGGTTATGGCCTGTGGCTAACAACTGGTACAGATGCAGGCACTATAAAACTTACGCCTTCTACAGGAGACTTAAGCAACATTGCTGATATTATTGCTTATCATAATAAAATATATTTTTCTTACAATAACGGTGGTAATGATTATGAACTCTGGGTGAGCGATGGAACAGTGGCCGGCACCAAATTATTTAAAGATATTTATACCGGAAGCACCGGTTCGTTTCCACGCGCATTTACGGTTGCCAATGATAGATTATTTTTTATGGCAAATGATATAAACGGAGAACGCAGGCTGTATGTTTCAGACGGCACCACGGGCGGAACTGTTGTTGTTAGAAATAACTATATTGACTTATTTAATGGCTTCACTGATTTTGCTGTTTATGATAACAATATTTTTTTCAGAGGTGATGATGGTACAGGGTTCGGTTATGGCCTGTGGAAAAGTGATGGCACGTTGTCTGGTACAATGTTGGTATATGGCTCAACCAACGACGGGTTTATTCCCGGTGTTTTTGGCAGTAACTATGCAGTATATAATAACAAAATGTATTTCAGTGGTAATGATAATATTTACGGTGGTGAATTATGGGTAACGGATGGCACCGCTGCCGGCACTCATATTGTAATCAACCTTGCTTCAGACGGCTCAGGAATATATGGCAACGGCTCCCCTAATTATATGCAGGTATATAATAATAAACTATATTTTTCTGCAACAGATGATGCCCATGGCAATGAATTATTTAAAACAGATGGCACTGCTGCAGGCACACAAATAGTCAAGGACATTATACCGGGCACTGAGGGCAGTGTTCCTACCAAAAATATCGTCTATAATAATTTATTGTATTTTTCCGCTGGCGGCGATTCTGCAGGGTTATGGAGAACAGATGGTACTGATGCTGGTACCATATCTGTAAAAACAGGTGTTTACAACAGTAATTTTGCTGGTATTTTTAATGGCCTATTGTATATGGTGTTAGGCACCAGCTACAATTATGCAGTGTGGCAATCGGATGGCAGTACCACCGGCACAATACCTATCGCTTTAACCAATACTACAAATCCGGTTTCCAGCTTAAGTAACGATTTTAAATTTATTGATTATAACTCGGCTATATATTTATCAGCCAGCAATAACGACATTACTGTTGGGTTTGAGTTTTGCAAAATTACCGATGCAGTTTTAGCCGTAAACCTGCTTTCCTTTACAGGCAACACAAAAGGAACTAAAGATGAACTAACCTGGATAACCTCAGGTGAACAAAATACAAATTATTATACCGTACAGAAAAGCATTAATGGAATTACATTTTTACCTGCAGGAACAATAAAAGCAATAAATAATAAAGCCGGTAATACTACTTATAATTTTAATTGCACTGCCTCAAATAACACAGTTAACTATTACAGATTACAAATAGTTGATAAAGACGGAAGCATTACATATTCAAATGTGCTGAAATTGCAACGAAGCGGTAATAATAGCCTCGTTGCTTTTTACAATGCAGCGGGCAAACAAATTAATATTATAAACAACAGCAATGCTGCGTGCGAATGGAAATTATTTTCTGCAAACGGCAGCCCTGTAAAACATGGTATTTCAACCAGCTCTACTATACAAATTAATACATCAGCTCTTGCGACCGGGGTATATATTATTTCATGTATAACAAACGGAATAGCAATCAATACAAGAATTGCTATTTTTTAAAGACATGCTTTTATATTGCCAGTTTGTTATGCAAAAAGCATTGCACTTGCTATCATTGAAGCATGAATATCTAATCACGTTTCCCTTTCGTTACGCCTCTTCAATGGCTTTAGGGGTATAGATACAACTGATTTAATTATTACGATCAGCGGGCATACAACTGAAAAGGCATGTAGTAGGTATATTAAAGCAGATAGATACAAAAGGCACATATGATAAACGGTTTTGGGATAACAGGCCAGGCTTATAAGAATAAATGATTGTATGCTTTCTGGCGTTCAGTCAAAATATCTTTTGCAAGTTGGAATGTATTGCAATGTGCTTCAACAATATTTCTTATATCGGGTGAGTAGCTTCCACCCAATTGACACAGCGACCGGAATTGTATTGTTTACTACAATATTACTCTGTGCAAAGCCGATAACACGCATTTCTTAACCGGTTAATTGTAAACCTTCGTGCGTTGCAGCAATCTTTTGTATGTGTTGCTAAAATAATTTTTGATTTACTGGTTCAGGTGAAAAAATATTGGCTTCCGTTATTACACCTTCATGCAATAGCTGACCAGAAATTAATTCGGATTTAAGCATCGGAAAGCGGTGGCCTTCAGGCAAAGGATGTGCATAAATGCGAGCGTAAGCAACAGTAAACATCAGCGAGTTATTTATATTATCCCCACCAGAATGCGGCAGCTATTATGCAATACAAACCAATTAACGCAACACCTTCAAGCCAGATAGATTCACCATCAAACACAACAAATGCAGTAGCAATTACAGCCAGAGCTAATGCCACCAACAACAACGGGCTTAGCACAAGCGAAAGAATGGCACCGCCAAGAAAAAAGGAAAGCAGCACAAGCAATGGAAATAATCCCAATGCGACCTGCAATGAGCTGTTGAGAATTACGCTTACTGCATAATCTGCTTTGTTTTTATAAGCCAGTTGAATACCGACTAAATTTTCAATTGCGTTGCCGGCAATTGCTACTACCACCAGGCCAGCAAAAACATCATTAATGCCTAATGCTTTCATCGCCGGTTGCAAGGCATCTACAAACCAATCAGACACAAACGCAGCACCTGCACCAGCGCCTGTCAGCACAATAATGGTAACCGGCAAAGACCATGAAGCTTCCTGCGACTTAGCGCTGTCTTCATGAACAAATGATTTATCTCTTTTAATAGAAAAATAAAGACTTGCCATGAACACAATTAATAACACAATTGCCACCATAACATCCAGCTTGTTTATGTGCATTGCAGCCGGTGTGTGCAGGTTAGCTGCAAGTGTTGGAATAGCTAAAGCCGCAAATGCAAGCAACATTAAAGTTGCCATCATTTTGGGTGATTCAGAGTTGAATTTTTGCGTTCCGTTTTTTAAGCCTCCAAATAACAATGCCATGCCCAACACCAGTAAAGAGTTACCAAGTATTGATCCTACCAATGCGGCTTGCACAACAGTGTTTAAGCCGGCACGTAACGCAAAAATTGAAACAAAAAGTTCAGGTAAATTTCCCAGGGCAGATTGCAGTATGCCGGTAACACCAGGGCCCGTACGCCTTCCAAGTTGTTCTGTTGCATTGCCAACAATCATTGCCAGTAAAACCAGTGCAACTGCTGCTATAATAAAAAGAACTACAGCATTAATTTGAAAATGCGTTGCAATGCCTGCTATTGCGGTGGCAATGATTGCAGCGATGATTGTAAGAATATCTTTTTTTAACACGCAGGTTATTTTAGTGGAACAATATAAGAATTGCTAGACAATTACAAATAGCGAAAAGAATTCTATTAAAGCCTAGAAGCAGGCAATTATAAACATGCGGCTTATTATTGTTTTCATGATGTGAAAACGACTTTTAAAATAAAATGGATTATTTGTTTTGAGTATAAAATATTAGGTGGTCGTTTTTCTGGGTAGCATCCATATCAACTGAATGACGCTGGCTTGTTCTTATTTGTTCAGGTTATTATTTATTAAATACAAAACGTTTTTTGTTGTTGGCATTTACAATATATATCAGTACTTCGAAGCTGATGTTTTCGTTGTGTGCATTTAGTTTATTGATGAGTTCATCAACATTTGTATAACCGTTTTCATCTAATACAATTCCATATTTTTCGGTTCATGGCGACAACTTAACTTGAATGTCTTATTTTTTAAAATGCATTGCATCATTTATAACCACCAACTCAAATATTAAATTTTAGAAGTTGCTGTTTACTATTACAGCTATCCGTTCTTTAAATAATATTTCAGCTCTATCGTAAAGCAATTCTATTGCTTCTGAAAGCAAATCAATGTCTGCATTAACTATCTTATACTCGTTGGAATACCTTGATTCAAGATAAGCCTTCTCTAAAATGTGGAGCAGGCGTTGTTCTTCTGTTTCATTTTTTGATATGATGTAATCTAAGGCTGGCAGGCAACGCTTTAATGGTTTCTTTAGCTCATTAAAGTAATGTGTTTTAGGGCAGTTGCCACTGAGTGCTGTTATTAACCCTCGTATGATGAGTTCTGCTGCCTGTTGCAGCATGAATGCCACCATTTCGTTATTGCTTTCCCCGCGATAGTTTGCAGCACCTTGAAGAAAATCATCTGCTTTTTTATGTGCTGTATTAAATTCCATTGCTGCCTTTTCTGCAAGTGCTTTTAATATCTTTTTGTTTGCTTCCGGTAGTTGATAACTGCTGTTGGAATAAATAAGACTTTTCTTATTACAGGCAATGGAATATATAGATGTGACAATCCTTTAATTGTTGTTGCAGCATTTCTTCTTTGTGTAATGAAACATTAATAACTGCATCATCAATATTTGCCATGGTGATAACCTGTTCGTAATAAGCGAAAGATGTTTTTGAAGTGGCTGGAATTACTACCAGCAAATCAAAATATTGTTTGTTATTATTATCAGTATTGTTATGCAATAAAAATATAGCTGATGGGGAAAGTGAAGCCGCCAAAAAATTGATTACTTTTTCTTTTGTTGTAAATGGTTGCTTACACAGCTAAGAAAATATTTTTGTGCGCTGGCTTATTTAAGTTGATTGCATGATAACCTCCTTGTTTTTTGGTGTATAATAATAGTTTTTCCAACGCTTTATCTGCGGTCTTTTTGAGTGTGTACTACAGCCGGTATCTGCCAGTTTAAACTGCCGTGCCTTCTTCTGTAATTGTAAATGGTTATGCATCTTGAGATGTGTATGGAGGCAGCATCAATATCATTATAATAACTGCTGATGAGTTCTGTTTTTAAAATACCATTCACTCTTTCGGCAAGTGCATTTTCTAAAGAATCTCCGCTCTGTGTCATAGATATTAAAGCATGATGTTGCTGTAACAGGTTCACATACTCATTACTGCAGTATTGTATACCGCAATCGCTGTGATGTACAGCAATTGTTTCCGGTGGTTTTTGATCTAATGCTTTCTTTAATGCAACTACGGCAGAAGGTACTTTCATATCATCATTTACATGATAACCAACAATCTTTCTATTATATGCATCCTTATTAAAAACAGCTAAGCAAACCTTTCTTTTAGTGGTATGTAAGTAATATCACTTACCCATAATTCATATGCCTTCAAAGATGTAAAACCTTTTACCATATTTGGATAGCGGCGAAAGTGATGTTTGCTTTTGGTGGTAAAAATGGTTCAAGTTCAATAAACAATTTTTCTGCCTGCGAAACGCGGCTGATGTTTTCTCACAGTCAATTCCATGCAGTATAAGCCCTTCATTAAAGTGTTCGATAAACTGTTTTAATTGTGTTTATGATACACCTGCGGTGTGTAGCCCAATAGTATACATAACTGTTGTATGCTTATGTTTGTACGTACCTGTTTAAGTTTTTTACTGTTGGACATCAGGCTTTTTTCTGATCTGAATATTTAAATCTTTCTCTGCAATATTGATTATGGTATCCAATGTCTCAACACGAAGTTTCTCCCATTCTAACTGCTTCTCTAATGCAGCCACCGCCTCGCTTTAAAATACTCCTAAATGATCTATGTTTTTAAATCCATAAAATAATTGGTTTTTAGTCAACCTATTGTAGGACGAATTATGTTATTTCCTGATCAAAATTCTCTTTCATCTATCCAAGTTTAATCGCCCATAAAGCATTGTTTTAGATTAATAGTTATTTACTCTTCTTCGCCTGTGTTTGTCATTTTGGCTAAAACAAAGAATGCGCCTTTTGTTACTATCTGTGTTTTTGGTGGCAGGTCTTTTAAAAGTGTTACGTTAGTAAACCCTATATCAGTAATGCCTTTCACAACCTGTACTCTTTCAAATTTTATATCAGCATCTTTTGCTTTGGTGCTGTCGGTTTCTTTTTGTTTTGTTGAGTTATTATTTTTTGAAACAAAAATGTAATCCTGCCCCTGGAAAGAAACTATAGCTTCTGTTGGCACAGCGGGTAAAACACTTTGCCCAATACTTATTACGGCAGTAATATTCATGCCTTCAATTAATCCTGCTTTATCTCCTTTAACTACTGCATGAATTGGTATTGTTTTGCTTTCGCTTACAAAGGCTGTTCCTATTGAATAAACCTGTGCGTCGTACTCTTTACCGGGATTATTTGTGAGTGTGAAATGTATAACCTGCTTTGGACGGAGCTTAGGCAAATCTTTTTCAAATACGAACAAATCAAGGTGAAGCTGGGTGTTGTTTACTATTTCAGCAATGGGTGTTGAAGGATCAACATTAGAGCCTATTTGAGCAGACACATTGCTTACTGTGCCGCTGATAGGTGCTGTGATGTTAAGTGTAGTAATGATGTTACCCATGGTTACACTTGCTGTGGATACGCCCATCGCACTTAATTGTTTTTTCAATGAGTTTTGTGTAATTCTTAGCGTAGCTAATTCTGTTTGCACTCTCTGTACATTTTTTAATGGCGCCGCATTTCCTTCTACCAATTCCTTTTGTCTTTTGTACTCTATTTCATTGAGGGTTATTTGAGCATTTACGATTTGTAGTTCCTGTTGTAATCTTGCCACATCAGGATTGACTATTGTTGCTACCGCCTGACCTTTACGCACATAGCTGCCCGGTTGTATAAGTAATGTTCTTATTACTCCACTGTTTACACAAGTTATAAAAGCCTTGTTCTGGTTTGGCACTGATAACATACCGTTTGCTTTGATAGAAGTCTTCAGGTTTTTTAATTCTATCGCACCTAACTCTATGCCTGCCGTTTTCATTTGCAAACCTGTTATAGAAACTTCATTGGTTTGTGCTTCTTCTGTATGCTCCTCTTCTTTTACAAGTTCTGCTTTTTTACTGCTGCATGAAGCAAGCAATATAAACATCGTGAGTATTGAAAAAAATCTTGCCATAATATTTTACTTGTTTAAATAGTAGTTTAACTGGATAGCTGACTGATTAAATTGGTTCAGCACATCTAAATAATTTTTCTGTATGTCTATTGCCTGTGACAGGTATTGTGTTAGTTCAGCAAAGTTTATTTCTCCTCCTTGGTATGCAAGGTTTGAAGATTTTATAATGGCTTCTGCCTGTGCTAAGCCCGTACTTTCATAATATTTAACCAAGTCCTGGTCTTTCAATAATTGCTGGTACGTTTGGTTATAGTTGGTAGTTAATGAAAGTGTTTCATAGTCTAAAACACTTTGCTGATAACTGCGTTCCAACTCTGCGGCTTTTAGTTTGTTCTTATAGGTTTTGTTACCGAATAGAGGTATGCCGGCACTAACGGAAAAGCCACTGTAAGAATTAGAAACGCCATATAAGCGTTGTGAAAAAAACCTTCCTTCAAAGGTTGGCTTTCGGCTTTGCTGCTGCACCTTAATTTCTGCCTGTGCAATAGAAATATTCTGTTGCTGCAATTGAAGCTGCGGATGATTATTTATAGCGCTATCTAAAAATGCTACCTGCACTTTTTGGAGTGTTGTTGTTTCTGGCAGGTAATTATTTGTTGTATTTAAAATCTTCTTTAAGTTTTCCTGTTGTACCCGTACGTCCCTGCTTAACAAAATTAATTGAACGCTCGTTTCTCTTGCTCTCGCCATTGCTGAAAGGCTGTCTAAGCCTGCGCTTTCGCCTGTTTTTACTCGTAATACTGCTGCCTTTGCTAATGATGTAAAAATGCTGTCTAAGCGCTGCCAAAGCATTTGTTTGCTTTGTAAAAACCATAAGGTATAATAGGAGTTCTGGACATCTTTTTTTATTTCCAATGCTTTTATCTGCCTGGTAATTTCAATTGATTTTACCTGCTCTTGTAGCAAGTCTCTTCGTGCTCTATACACTGATGGCAATTCTATACTTTGTGATACTCCTATTTTAAGAATGCCTTTTGGATCTTGTGGGTTTATGTCTTCATTCTCTACAAAAACACCTGTCTTTGGAATTTCAAGCCAAGTGCCTTGCAAGGCTTTACTTTGCTGTATTTGTATATCACTGGAACGTAGTTGTAGGTTATTTTTCAAGGCTGTATCGTAAGCTGCATTAAATGATAAACGATTTACAGTACTGTTATTCTGGGCAAACAATGTTTGTGAAACAAATATT
>JBDUBY010000039.1:0-9898 GCA_040003735.1 Parafilimonas sp. | reverse complement strand
TTGTTGACTGCGGCACAGGCATTGAATTTCAGACGGCCAATGAAAAGTTCATCAGGTATTGAAAAATTGCATGAAGCTTTTAGAAAAATAATTTCTTTTAATGAAGCAGATAGAGTTTTGCATGATGATATGATGAAAGCGGTTGAATTTGTTGGAAATTTTGATGTTGCGAATAAAGCTTAAGAAAATTCCAACAGTACAAGTGAGTGACACAACCGTGATACCATAAAAATACAATTGCTGACAACATAAAAATACTTATCAAATGACCACAGAAATAAAACCTAAATACGACGCTCTTAAATATAAAACACCAACCGGCACGCAATTAAATTGCAAAGGCTGGGTTCAGGAAGCGGCGTTGCGCATGTTGTTAAACAATTTAGATCCTGAAGTTGCTGAAAAACCGGAAGAGTTAATTGTGTATGGTGGTCGTGGCAAAGCTGCAAGAAATTTTGAAGCGCTTGATAATATTATTGCAGCGTTAAAAATTTTAGAGAATGATGAAAGCTTATTGATTCAAAGTGGCAAACCTGTTGGCATTATGAAAACGCATGAAAATGCGCCACGTGTGTTGATATCAAATTCGCAACTTGTTCCTAACTGGGCTAACTGGAAACATTTTGATGAGCTTGAAAAAAAAGGGTTGATGATGTATGGACAAATGACGGCGGGCAGTTGGATTTATATAGGCTCGCAGGGAATTGTTCAAGGCACGTATGAAACCTATTCAACTATTGCAGATAAACATTTTGGTGGCTCATTAAAAGGTACATTAAATGTAACTGCCGGGCTTGGCGGAATGGGTGGCGCACAACCTTTGGCAATAACGATGAATGAAGGTATTGCGTTGATTGCAGAAGTAGAAGAGTGGCGCATTGATAAACGTTTGCAAACAAAATATCTTGATGAAAAATATACAGATATTGATGAAGCCATTGATGCATCATTGAAATATAAAAAAGAAGGTGTTGCAAAAAGCATCGGTGTGTTGTGTAATGCAGTTGATTTATTAGAAAGATTGATTGAAAGAAATATTATTCCTGATACATTAACAGATCAAACTTCTGCGCATGATCCGTTAATTGGTTATTGGCCGCATGAAATATCTTATGAACAAGCGAAAATTTTACGCGAAGAAAATCCACAACAATATATTGAATATGCGTATGAAAGCATGTATCGTCATGTACAGTTAATGATTCAATTGATGAATAAAGGCGCAATCACTTTTGATTATGGAAATAACATAAGAGCACGTGCAAAAGAAAAAGGTTTAGAAAATTCTTTTGCATTTCCCGGCTTTGTGCCGGCTTACATTCGTCCTTTATTTTGCGAAGGCAAAGGCCCGTTTCGTTGGGCTGCACTAAGTGGAGATGCAAATGATATTGCTGTAACTGATGAAGTGATTTTAAAATTATTTCCAGAAAATAAATCGTTGCAGCGTTGGCTTAAACTGGCTAAAGAAAAAATTGCTTTTCAAGGTTTGCCTGCACGCATTTGCTGGCTCGGTCAGGGTGAACGTGAAAAAGCAGGACTTGCATTTAACGAACTTGTTAAAACAGGAAAAGTAAAAGCGCCGATTGTTATTGGCCGTGATCATCTTGATACAGGAAGTGTTGCTTCGCCAAATCGCGAAACCGAATCTATGTTAGATGGCAGCGATGCTGTTGCCGACTGGCCCATATTAAATGCATTAATGAACACGGCTGGCGGCGCAAGTTGGGTAAGCCTGCATCATGGCGGCGGCGTTGGTATGGGTTACAGCATTCATGCCGGAATGGTGATTGTTGCTGATGGCTCAAATGCAGCCACAGAAAGGCTTTCAAGGGTTTTGAGAAACGATCCGGGCATTGGTGTAATTCGTCATGCAGATGCTGGTTATGAAATTGCGAAAGAGACTGCGAAAGAATTTGATCTTGATATTAATGATAGATTGAAATAATTTTTTTGTTGGACCGTCTTTTGTAATTAATGGCATCTTCGTTGTGTCACTCACTTGTGCTGCAAATAGAATGTCAGCAACCGCTGAACGTGTTTACTATTAATATTTTTTTTATAAATCCTAATAATTAGACTGCTAAAGTCTTCTGTCTAAATGAACATAGCCGCCATCTACATGAAAAAGTTCACCATTAACAGTACCAGATTTTGAAGATAATAAGAAAAGAACTGTATCGGCAATTTCACCAGGAGTTGTCATTCGTTTTTCAAAAGGTATTTTAGAATTAATTGCATCTAATGCTTCTTCAGGATTTGCTTGCTTACTAATCCACCATTTATATTGAGGTGTAAAACATTCAGAAACAATTACTGCATTAACTCGAATTCCAAAAGATAAAAGTTCATGTGCCCACGCAGTCGTTAATTCAAACCGAATGCCATTTGCTGCAGCATAACCTGATGTGTTTCCCTGGCCTGTTTCAGCAACCTTTGAACAAATGTTTACGATATTACCTTTGGAAGAACATAAAGAATTAAAAGCAAAATGTGCCATCGAATAATAATGACCAACATTAATTTTCAATGATTGTATAAAGCTATCAGCACTTCCGTTTTCAAGGCCAACGCCATCGTTTAATCCTGCATTATTTACTAATCCATCTATGCGTCCGAATTTATTAAGCACCTTATCAATAGCGTCTTTACACAAATCGTTTTTAGTTAAATCTGCAACAACAAAAAAAGTGTTTTTATTCTTCGTTTTAAGTTCGTTTGAAAGCCTTAATGTCATTTCTTCATTGCGGTCAACTATACATGCAATTGCGTCTTCATCTGCAAGTTTTCTTACAATGCTTTCTCCTATTCCGCTGGCCCCGCCGGTAACTATAATTACTTTGTCTTTTAAGTTTAGATCCATGTGCGATTATTAAAATAACATCACAATATTAATATCAAATAAGTAACATTTGAACCCAACACTGATATTAAATGCACAATAGTAAAAGCTTACTCCGCAATTCTGTAAGCAGGTTTTGGAAATCCAGGTTTGAATGCAGTATAACTTTCTTTGATGATTTTACAATCGTTTTGAGTTTCTGTTTGTTGTATAACTTTATCAACAAGCTTACCTAAAAATTCAGGTGTTGCCTGAATTCTTGCATTCACCAAAACTAATGCTGATGATGCGTCTTTAAATTGATTCGTGATTGCTTTTTCAAATGTTGCTGTGTAACTTATTTTAATATTATCATCAATCAAAAATTTTAAATGACCAATACTTAAGTTCTCAGCTTGTATATTTTTATAAATGTTTTGTGTAAGTTTTAATGCAATCGCTTTTGCATTATTGTTGCTGCTATAAATTCTTAATTCAGCATCAAGCCATGCTAACATAGCTTCACCTGCGCCATAAATTTCATAGTCGATATTTAAAGAAGATGGCTTATTATTTTCAACAGCTTTATTTATTGCATCGAGCCATTGCAAAATACTTTTGTTATCTGTTCCATTTATATAAATGATTCGTTTATCAGCGTATTCTTTTTGTAAAAGTTGTTGTACTGCATCAAGTTCTTTTTTTGATATTAAATCAATTTTTGAAACAATAATATTTTGTGCTTCTTCCAGTTGTTTTTTATAGATGTAATGCACTTCATCGTTAAACAATGGTTTTTGTTGAATGAAAAGCATTTGCAGTAAACGCACATCAGCAAATGTTGAAACGGTTACCGAAATATCTTTTTTAAATTGAAGTAAAGGTTTCATTATTGTGGCAATAATATCGGTGCATGAGCCAACGGATTCAGCAAAAATTATATCAGGATTATTTGTCTCTATTAATGATTGAATGTTTTCATCCAATAAATTATAGTTACAACAAAAGCAACCGTTAATTACTTGCCGGTTTGGTATTGCATTGCTTTCAAAATAACCGGTGTCAACCAATTTAATTCCCTGGTCGTTTGTAATAACGCCAACTTTTTTATTTGTTGATTGCAATACTTTACACGCCGTTTTAATTGCCGTACTTTTTCCGCTGCCAAGGAAACCGCTTATTAAATGTATCTGCATGTTCATCTTTTAATCATCATAACAAAAACAATCATCATTGCAAACTGCAGTTGTTATTTGAACGGGATACCCTAAAATAATTTCTTCTGCAAGCGCTTCACGCACATCATCAATTACAACATCAAAAATAAAATCATCATCTGCTTCGCTGTTTTGCTTTGATAAAAATACTTGCTTTTTATTTCCAGTTTTTAAACCTTTCAGTTGCTCTTGCAACAGAGGTAAAATTTCATTTGAACCATGCAAATAATTTGCAGGTGTTGATTGCATCGTATCTTCCAACACTTCACCTTTTCCATTGCGCATAATATAACGCAATGCAACAACCATATTTGCATCTACACAAAACACTTGCATTAAACTTCTTTATCGCCAACAAAAATTTTATCAATATCAATCTTTCCAAACACAACTTTTACTGAAGGTTTACCAGCTTTAAAACTGACTGTTCCAAAACCTTTTGCAGTTGAAAGAAAAGATGTAAAATCACCAACCTTAGAATTAATATGTAATGATTTATCAACTGCATCATAACGCACGCCGGTTAATGCCTGCAACATTCCATAACTGCTCATGGCACGTGCATACCAATGGCCGCATTCATACTCGTTAAAAGGATTACGAATTCTTCCATCATAACGGTCGCGGCAAAGTTTTACCACATCCAAACCTTGCTGAACATGCCCCATTTCCATTAAGTGCGCTGCAACCTGGTATTCAATTCCTGTCCAAACTTCATCACTATAAACAAATGGTAATGATAACTTGCCCCCCTTTGGCCATGTGCATAATAACAAGCCGCCTTCATCACCCAAAGCATAAGCCGGCCGTTGTGGATTAGCATGCTCTTTTAATGATGTTTTTAAATTGTATTTATGAATAGCAAGTAAATGACTGCTTACTTTTTTGTCATCAACAAATGTTGGAAGCATACACATGCTTCCAATCCACGCACCTAAAATTCCATCACTCAAACAACCTTTTCCATATTGATATTTTGGTCCTTCTTTTTTTAATATCTCGATTGCTTCAGCAGAATAATCGCCACCAAAGGATTTTGCTGTTGCAGGATTTTCTGCCTTAAGATTTTTATATTCAATATCCTGGAAAAAATATTCACCATCATACAAATTTGTTTCGAGCTGCACTTTGCCTTTGTTATATAAATCTACATACTTACTTACATCTTTATTCAGATGCTTACCCATTAATGTTACAGCCGTTAATGCCCCCAAATAAAATGATGTGATCATTCCATCCGGCCCCCAAAATTCAATATCATATGTGTTGTGATGAGGCTCTTCAACAACACCTTTATTTTTTGGATCCCACGTTGCAATGCAATAATCCATGCTTGTTAAAACCACTTGATAAATTTTTCGCAGCCATTCATTATCGCCGCTGATACGCCAGTCTCTATACACTTTCATAATGCCACCAAGCTGGCCATCTGATGCTGCATGAAAATCATGTTTTAATGGACTGATCGGCATGTTTGCTCTAAAGCCCTGGTGACCCAATTTGTTTTGATTTTCGCAAAATTCGGTGTTGCGTAATGTTCTTTCTAAAGTTGGAAAAAGATGCGGAATTGCCTGAGCATAATTCCAAACATGCGTACATGAACCATGACAACAACCGCCATCATCGCCACAACCTTCCCAACTCCAAAGCCTGCCATCATATTGGCGTAAAACAGTTGGCGATTTTATGATAGTTAAATTCGCTGCAACAGCTTCCATTACTTCAGGCGGCAATGTTGAATTATAAAATGTATCTGAAAACAATTTGCTTTTTGTAAGTAAGTCATTATAATTATTACGCCAGTAATCAGCAATTTCATCAACACTGGCGAAGCGACTGCTATACCATGGTTTATAATTTGGAGAAGGATTTTTCTTTCCATTCGCTACACCTAAATCTTCGGGTGCAGCGCAACAACCACTGTCAGGACTGCAATCTTTTTTTTCATCCATCATAACATCGCCAATATGAATATTGCTTTCAGGAACATACCACGTCATCATCAGCTTAATCGTTTTTGACGAACCTGCAGCCAATGTAAACGGAACAAATAATGATGCGCCAGGCGCATCTTTTTCAACAGGATCAGCGGCTCTTGTTTTTGCATCACGCACTGTGTTCCATGCCATAGTTAAGGGATCCCACCAACCACCACGAAACCAGCAATGATCAACAACAGTGTTATCATCATCAGTAAAAATGGCAAAGTTTCCTTCCGCTTCAGACTTATCTTTTACAGCGTTTTGCTTTAATACAAAACCATTTTTTGTGCTGGCAATTTTATTCACTGCATCATCCGTGTTCACCATAAAATTTTTTGTATTAAAAGAAAAAACGGCTTCAATACTGTGTGTAGTTTTATTTGCGAAAGTATATTCCAATCCACCAACAGGCAGGCTGCTATTATCTTCATCTGTTGGTATAAATGGGCTCCATCCTTTCACTGATATTTTTAAAGGAATATCATTATCCTGCAACTGAACAGTTGCAAATGGAAAATGTGTTTTGAACTCAGCATTTTGAAAACGTGGTAAACCATATGTTGTGCCGGCTGCGCCATTACCTGTGCCTCTTGCACCAAACATTTTCCAATCTGGTACCTGGCCTTCCAAAACTTTTACGCCGTTTGGTAAATTCTTTATTGCGATAGCAGCAAACAAAGAAGGCTCATTATAAATATCAGGACGATTGCGAACGCTCATATGTGATATTGCTCCACCGCCTTCCAAACAAAACATTCCGGCGCCTAAACCACCAATTGGAAAAGCAACGCGATTTAAATATTCACCGATATATGGTTCATTATATTTTCTTGTGGTTGCAGGAATCTTTTGCTGCGCATTATTTTTTGCATTAATTGTATCTGCAGTTTCGCTTGCTTTTACAAGGTTGGAACTGATAGCAACACCAGTTCCGCCTAATACTACTGATTTTAAAAATGACCTGCGCTTTTGAGATTTGTCCATATCAAATTATTTAATGTGAGGTTAGAATAATATGCGCTTATAATCAATTCAGCAGATTCCCGCCTTTGCGGGAAAGACGTGAAAAAGCTTGACTTATTATAACATATAAAAGATGGTTAAGGTAAAACTCAACCACTTGCCGTAATGCCCGACCTGATCGGGCATCTGATCTTTAAAAATCAAAAATAGTTTCATTTAATCCTAAACATTTACAATCTCTTTTGCAACTGATGATGCAATGTTTCTTTCAATATAATCACCAAGCTCAAGATATTTTTTATAGCGTTTTTGATACAACTCAATTTTATTTTTATCAGGATAATATTCAACATCAAAACCTTGTCCCATAGCATGCATTGCATCTTCAACTGTATCGTAAATACCAGCAGCCGTTGCCGCAAACATTGCAGCGCCTAAAGCACATGTTTGTTCCGACTTATTTATTTTGATCGGCATGTTCATAACATCAGCCATCATCTGCATAATGAAAGGTGATTTTTTTGCAACACCACCAATACCTATTAAACCTTTAACAGGAATACCTTGTTCAATAAAACATTCAACAATTGCTTTTGCACCAAAGCAAGTTGCTTCAGCTAATGATCGAAAAATTTTTACAGCATCACTTCCTAAATCCAAACCGGTGATAGTACTTTTTAAATAAGCATTTGCGTTAGGTGTGCGTCTTCCGTTAAACCAATCCATACTTAATTCATCGTCTTCATGAAATGGCGTTGCAGCTGCTTGTTTGTTTAATTCAGGAATTATTTTATCAGCGATTGATTTGATAATTTCTTCATTAACTATACCACGTGCAATATTTTCCAATGGCCATGCAATTAAATTTTTGAACCATGCATATACATCACCAAATGCAGATTGACCGGCTTCCATACCAATCATGTTTGGAATAACAGAACCATTTACTAAGCCACAAATTCCCTGCACATATTTGCCTTGCACATCTTCAACAGGTGCAACCAGCATATCGCATGTTGAAGTGCCCATTACTTTACTTAAATAATACGGCTCTATTTGTCCGCCAACTGCGCCCATGTGTGCATCCATTGCGCCAATGCCAACAATAACATTGGTTGATAAACCAAGTTTATCAGCCCATTCCTGCGAAAGATTTCCGGCTGCTTTATCTGCAGTATATGTTTCTGCATTCAATTTTGAAACATAACCTGTAAGCTTATTGTCTAATGATGTAAAAAATTTTTCAGGGGGAAAACCACTCCATTCTTCAGCCCATAAACCTTTATGACCAGCCGTGCAAACACCACGTTTCATTTCATTTATGTGTTTGCCGCCGGTTAACAGGAAAGGCATCCAGTCAGCATGTTCAACCCAACTGTAACATGCGTCTTTTACATTTTTATTATTGCGCAATACATGTAATAATTTACTCCAATACCATTCAGATGAATAAACGCCGCCAACATATTTTAAATAATTTATGTTGAAGTTTTTTGCATGCTGATTGATCTCTTCTGCTTCCTGTGCAGACGAATGATCTTTCCATAAAACAAACATCGCATCAGGATCATTATTAAACTTTTCATGCAATGCTAAAGGCGTTCCTGTTTCATCAACTGCAACAGGAGATGAGCCTGTTGTATCGATCGAAATGGCTTTGATGTTGTTGCGAATATCATCACTTGTTTTTTGCAAGCAATCTTTTATCGTGTGTTGAAGACCTTCAATATAATCTAAAGGATGCTGCCTGAATTGATTTATTTCGGCATTACAATACAATTGTTTTTTCCATCTTGGATAAGAAAAAACAGAAGCTGCAATTTCTTCACCGTTGCTTGCATTAACGATAATCGATCTTACAGAATCAGTTCCATAATCAACACCGATAACATAAGCTTCATTCATTTTGTAATATTTTATAGTGAATAAATTTACGTGTCAATAATACACTTATTTACTACAATATTAATCATCAGTTTTTACCAACATCATTTTAGTCCACAAAAATTTGTTGTTGTTTGCTGTTGGTTTAAATTGAATAGTAGCAGCGTTATTCAACTCAGTTATATGAATATTGCCTGCAAACATTTCTTTTATCTTTTGTTTATCTGCAGCATCAGATGATTGCCAATCCGATATTTGTGTTTGCCGTTGCCACAAAGAAAAATCGCAACCGTTTGGTTGCTTTGCATAGGAGATAAACAACTTGTAATAACCAGCAGGTATATCGCCCAATACAACTTTCAGCATACTGTTATCAGTAGCAGTAACATTAAAACTTTGTCCTTCATCATTGTTATCCCACACTGCTTTCACATCAATATCTTCACCCAAAACAACATTTGAAAATTGTGGGTAAATGTTAATGGTATCAGGAATATATACTTTGGTGTTTTCATTTGTATTTTCTGATGATAATTGCGGAGATTTATCGCGATAGAAATAGCTAACTGAAGTATATAAACCCGGAACAGCATTATGTTCGCCGCCATGTTCAATGCTTTGATAAATACTTTTTTCAAAAGACATTTTATCGGACAGATAAAACCTGTAACCACCTGTTCTTGCAAAGGCTAATGAATAATCTAAAGCGCCATGTAAAGGCAAGCTCAATTTAGAATCCCACCTGTTTAATAATGCATACCAGCCACCATTAAAATAATCTTCAGAGCCTGTGCCATGAAAACGCATTTGGTTATCAATAACTGTAGAATCATCGCCTTCAAAAAATATCGTCATTCCTGTTTTTAAACCTTGTGCCTGTAACACTGAACCAACATAATGGCCTTTGCCTTGTATGTTTAAAAACACATGAGGCAAGCCTTCTTTTGTTTTTTCACTGTTCCTGTAAGCATAAAATTTTCCCTCTTTTTCTATGTTGCGTGGTTGAAGTGTATAATAAATTTTTATATGAATAT